>NZ_JBFODV010000021.1:0-7324 GCF_040908495.1 Aeromonas sp. R1-1
ATACCATGGGCGTGCCGAAGTAGAGGGTCTGGGGATCGACCTGATAGTCGAGGGTATCGCGCAGATCATCGTTCAGACGCAGCACCTCATCGGCATGTCGGGGCTTGCGGGCACGGTACTTCTCCGAGAGCGGGGCCCAGGGCTCCCCTTCCGGGCTCTCTTGGGCATCCCAACGATCCCGGTGCGACAGCTGCAGCCCTTCCCCTATATCTGCCAGCGGTTCGCTCAGGTCACCGGTTTTCTGATAGAGCTTGGCCAGCAGCTCAAAGGCATCGGCCACCCCGTGGTGGCTGATGGCGATAAAGCTACCGGCCATCAGAACTCATCCTCAAAGGTGGTCATATAGTGCAGCGCTTCCTCATCTGCGTTAACCATCGCGGCCTCCCAGAGATCCCCCATCAGGTCAGCTTCTTCACCACGGGCTTGCTCACACAAAACATCCAGCGCCTTGGCTTGCGCCAGGGTAAAGGGACCATCCTGTGCCAGCAGGGCGCTGGCTTGTTCCAGCAAGGTCATCATGTCGCTCCTTTATTTTTTGCTCTCCGGGGCCGCTAGCGGCCGCCCTTGGTAGTGGCAGCCGTAGCTTTGGCCAACATGGCTTCCACTCTCTTGGCCAGTTCGGGAAAGTGCTCCAGCATGGATTCCCTCGCCAGCACCCAGGCGGCAAACGCCTCGGCAGCCATCTCTTTGCTATTGGTTCCGGCATATTCGGTAATCAGGCCGATGCCGGTGAGATTGGGCTCCCCGGCCCAGAAGTGAACCTGATGGCCGAGCTCATGCAACCAGGTCGAGATCCGCTGGGCCGATTCCCCCAGTTTATCGCCTACATTGGCCGACACACTCCAATGACGGCGCAAAGTTTCACCACTGGCGCCTCTTGGCATTAATTGGCGCGGGCCGCGATTAGCGTGGGCATCAGCCAACACATCGGCAGCCGCCGCTTGCACCGCCTGCATATCCACCGTCTTTAAAGTATCGCCCCCCTTTACCTTGATAACCAGATGATCCCAGCTGGTTGCGGTAAAGCCGTTGACCCTGCTGGCCCGGCGCGAATAGTAAAAAGAGCGCACCAGATAGGGATCTTTGCCCAGGTAATCAGCAATAGCCGGGGCAACCTTGAGCCCGGCCACTCCCTTCCCCATCTCGGTCTGCTTGATAAACAGGGTTTTGACCGGATGCGCTTTGAGGAACGTCGCCAACGGTTCGCGTTGGGGGGCTGGCAACTTGGCCAGCAGATCACTCAACCCCTGAGCGGTGACACCTTTAACGCTGGAGAAGGCGCTCTCCACTATCCGTTCTGGCAGCCGTTCGGCCAACGCAGGCTTGGCCGCTTCTCGCTTGGCCACTGCTTTGGTCAGCTCTGCCGGAGTCTGGGGGCGATAATCAAAACCGGGGTCGATGCCTTTGGGGATTTTGTGCAACTCCCCGGTGGCCTTGTCCACCCACTCATATTCGCCATCGTCCGGGGCCTTGCCGACCACCAAGCCGCGCCGCTTGAGGTCAGCCTCGGAGAGCAGGAACTTCTTGCACTTGCAGCCATAGCCATTGCTCGGGCTGTGCGTCTCCCACCAGGGGTGATCCACCGGCAGCACCAGATTGTTCCACTTGAGGTGCAACTCCCTGGGGTGCTCGGAGTCCCCATGACGATAGAGCGCATAGGGACGCTTGTGCTTGATACGCTGGATCTGCTCTTCACGCCCGGCGTTATAACTCTGGCGCAGGTTGGTCTCGAAGATGACGCGGGAGCGCCAGGACGCCGGGCCGGTATGCTCCCAACCGTGGCGAGCCACAATCTCCTTGAACGCCTTCTGAAAAGCTCCGATGGATTGCCCTTCACTGATCGCCTTGTCTACCGCTCCGCGCAGGTCAGCCAGCAGATCGGTCTTGGTGGCCCCCGCCACCATAAAGGCGCGGTTATGGGCATCGCGCCACACATCAGCCCAGCGTTCGCTCGGCATATCGAGCTTCTGGCGAAAGAAGGCGATCGCCTCGGCAAAGGGCAAGGAGCCATATCTGACTGGTGAAGAGCGAACGGGCATCAGCGCCCCTCCTCCATCTCAAGCATGCCGAGCAGCTCGCTGGCGGCGATGGCTTGTGCCATCAGTGCCCCCAATTCGTCATGGCTGAGCTCAGGTTCCAGTGCCAGCAAGCCATCCCGGATCTCTTCCAGGTTAGTGGCCTGCATCACCAGCGCCTGGACAGCATCGGTCATCCCCGCCAGCAGAGGGGTCGCCTCGGCCTGCAGCCGGGCCAACTGGGCATCGTTGTTATCTCCCTGCGCTGCTTTATTTGCGGCCAAGGTCGCCAGTCCCTGACGGGGCAGCCGAGCCTTGAGCTCCACCTCCCCTGTTGCCCCCCGATTATCCTGAATGACCAATACCTCTTCCTGAGCGGTGGGCACCGGGATCTGCAACTTGTCATAGACCCACTGGGTCGGGATCTTCATGCCAATAGAGACCAGAGTGCGCAGCGGCCCTGCCAGTTGCTGCATATCCTCCGGCTCGGTCACATCAAACTCCAGCCGGGGGCTACGGCGCGGCCCCTGATAGCTCTTACCGTTCAGGGCATAGAGGGGATAGACCAGATCGCGGGTCAGGGTGGCGGCCAGCTGCCGGAGATCTGCATCCCGTACCTCCTGACGCACCTCGTTATGGACATTACCCAGAGCATTGGTCGAGCTCTTGCCGTCGGCCTGCGAGGTCAAGGTGCCCCCCAGAATGGCCTTGCTCATGGAGCGCTCGCACCACTCCATCATCACCACAAAGGGATCGGCCTGACCGCTAGCGGCATTCTGGAACTCAATCTCCATCCCACGCGGGATAATGCCCCCGACGTTATGACCGATGGAGAGCACCGCCTGCAGCAGGGTGGCCTTCTCTTTCTCGGTCGCCCCCTCCGGGTATTTGCCAAGGCGCACCGGCAGGCCGTAGATCTCCAGAAACTCGGCAAGATCCCGCACGCTGTAGTTCTTGAACAGAAACGGCCAGATCAGGGTACGGACAAGGCCGGTGCGGGCCAGATACCCCGATTTGGACTTGGCCTTGTGCAGCAGCCAGCCAAACGGGTTGAGGGCAACCCCTTCATGGCTGTTATCCCGCAGCCGCAGCTGGTTGCGATCATCCGGGTGGGTCTGAAACCAGGCGGGATCGCGCCAGATGATGCCCTTGGGAAGCTGCAACCCCTCCACTAGCTCCCAGCCGCAAAACTCCTGGGCACAAAAACCCTTGAGCACCGCATCTGTGGCGTCAAAGATGGCATCATCAAACCAGGTAAAATCCTCAATCAGCTCGCGGATCATCTCGCTGTCACGCTTCTCCGCCGGGGTAGCGTTGCGGGGCGGTTCGATTGTCCAGCTAACCCCCAACAGCGCGCGGCGACGTTTGCCGAGTTCACTCTGCAGGTGGGCGTCTTTCTCCTCCATGTCTTCGGCCAGTTCGCACTGGGCGATCAGGTTGCCCTGTTCTGCCTCCTTCAATGCGGTTGCCGCCCTGCTCGGCGTGAGCCCCACCGTGGGGTGTTCACTGTAGTGACGGCGCAACTGGGCAAGCGCCGCCGAGTTCTCGGTCTGCGGCTCTTTTTCAAGCCGCAGGGGATTGCCGTTGATATCGATGATCCTGCCCATTACCAGGCCCCTCTCTCGAACGAATGATGGTTATCGCCCCTTGCTTCATCGCGCTTGTTGGGCAGCGGGGTGAACTCGATAGCGCCCCCCTCCATCCAACTGGCCCGCACCGCCATGGCCAGCGCCACCGCAAAGTCACCGTGGCGCTGTTGGCCCCCTTGGCCTGTGTTCTTGCCCTTGTCGATCTTGGGGATGCCATTGATGACCTGGATTTTCCCTAGGTCATCCTGCACGTCTGCATGGCGCGGAATGGTCAGGTTGCCATCCTCAAATTCTGCCTTGAGCTTGGGCATCCACTCCCGATACCAGGGGTCATTGAGCATTACGCACTCGATCATCCCGGCCCCCCAGCGCAAGCGGGCCGCCTCTGCCAGATAGCCGCCGTTACCGGTGGCATCGAAGGCCGCCGCCGTGAAACGGTGCAACCCCTGCAGCAGGTAGAACAGGATCTGGCGCTGACTCTCATAGGGGGCATTGACCAGCTCCACCACAAAGGGCACTCGTTTGCGCAAGTTGGTGGAGATAGAGAGTGGTACGAAAACCGACAAGTCCCCTTTGCGGGCGAAATCTTCCCCCAGCACATGGCGGCAACTGCGATCGAGCGCTTCCAGACAGGGCTTGAGGTTCTCCTCGCACCAGATATCCACTACCGCCTTGCGGGTCTCCTCGCTCGAGAGCTCAAAGTCTTTGGGGGCGGTAAAGCGCAAGATGGGGATATCCGGTTGCATCGCCCGCTCGATCAGGGTGCGCTTGATATAGACGCCGCTGCTCTGCTTGGGTACGCAGAAATACTCCTCCAGGGCATCCTCTTCGGTGGCCGTGGCCTTGAGCAGCCCCGCCTTCCAGGCGTCCTCTGCGTCCTGTGTCCAAAGGCCGCCCTTGACCTGGCAGATCCGGCGATAGAGCCCCTGGCGGCAAGCATCGTCCAGGCTGATGGTATGGATGGAATACTCTTTGCGGCCCGCTCGGCTGTCGTTTATCAGCTGGTTAAACAGGTTATCGACGCCGTTATGGGTACTGATCAAGCGCACCTTGGCGCCCCACATGGTCAGCGCCATGGCGGCTTTCAACACCTCGGCCAGCCTGTCGTGGAATGCGGCCTCGTCGATGGTCACATTGCCCTGCATCCCCCGCAGGTTGGAGGGGTTGCTGGAGAGCGCCTGCACCTTGAAACCAGAGGCGAAATAGACCACGAAGGTAAGGATCGCCTTATCCTCATCGTCGGTGAACACCTCCTCCTGGATCTCACCGGCCGCCTTGTTGTACGCCTTGGCCCACATCGCCACTGCATCGATAAACTCGCGGGCCATCTCCTTGTTACTGCCAACATAGAAGTGGTGGCAGCCTCCGGCCGTCTTGGTCTTGGAGGCCGTCAGGGCTGCATCAGCAGCCTCTGCCCAGGTGATACCGGTACGGCGGCTCTTCTCGGCGATCTTGAGCGGGCTCTCATCGGCAATCCAGATGCGCTGGTACGGCAGCAACACCTCGTCGGGGTTGTATTCGGTACCCAGGGTCTGGGCTAACTGTTGGGCGATAGGGGTCTGAGCAATGGCGGTCATCAGGCAATCCCCAGGATTTCGCGGCGTATCTCGGCGGCGGCCTCACCGCTCAACCCCGCCTGAGTCACGATGGCTTCGGTCTTGGCTGCGATCTCTTCGGCAAATGCCTGGCGGATCTCCTTCTCCCGCTTATGACTCTGCATCGCGGTCGATTCGAGCCGCTGGGCTGCCAGCATGGCGTTTTTCAGCATGTCGATATCCACCGCTTCCTCCGGGTTCTGCACCTGAGCCAGCATCGCCTTGAACAGCTGGGAACGGCCCAGCTCCAGAATAAGCTTGGTGGTCTCCCCCATCGGCTTGTCACCAAGCTGGGAGGTTAAGGCAGCCGTGGTTTCACGCAAATCCCGCAGGTGCTGGCCGACCTGTTCAACCTGGCTGGCATGACGGCTTAACCCGGAGCGGGAGAGCTTGAGATCATCGGGCAATCCCGCCTCCTCGATCAGGCCGTTGATCTCATCCAGGATGGCGGCCTGACTGTTGCCCTTATCCCGCAACATCTCGTTGAGCGCGTTGCGGATGGACTCAGGCAGCAGCCACACCTTGCTGGCGCGGCCTCGGGTCGGTTTATCGGCCATGGTCAATCCTCCGCCCTGGGCTTCTTGACGCCGGGCACCGTTGCCCGGCCCTCCGCCGCATCCTGGCCACGACCGGTCAGGTGAGCCACCTGCACCGTGGCCAGTCGCTCGATGCGTACCAGCCCCTGCTCTTCCAGCCAGGCCAGCAGGGTCTTCACCCGATCCCGCGTCACCCGGCCGGTACCCAGCTGGTCGAGGCAGTCATTGAGGATTGACTCGTTGGCGGCACCACCGATATCCAGCAGGGAGCGCAGGATCACCAGCCGCTGCTGGGCGTCCAATATTTGTTGAATGCTCATGGCTTCTCCTTCTGTACAGCGGCGAGCTCATTTTCCAACAGCAGATCGGCAAGGCGGCGGGCTTGGCGCAGCTCCGGCTTCACCTCCCGCAACTCCCCCCGCAGCTCGCTGATCTCCAGCTGCAGCTTGTGCAGCTCACGCTCACTCGGCAGATCAGCCAGTACCTGCTCCACCCGCTGGACTCTCTGCACCAGGGCAGTGAGGTCTTCGCGCTTGGCGTAGGTTTTGGAGAGCAAGATGATGACCACCAGACCCACCAGGCTGGCCAACGCATAGAGCGGGCCCCAATTCTTAACGATGAAATCCCACACGGGTCGCCTCCTTGCGCTCATACAGGGTCTGGCACTCGATACAGCGCTCGGCACCAGGCTCGGCTGCAAGACGGGAGATCGGGATGGCTTCGTCACAATCGCAGCAGATACCATCGCCGTGTGGCCTTGCCCTGTTCTGGTGGGCTTCGATAATGCGCCCAGTCCGATCGGCATCGGCCAGCTGGGCGCGGTCTATATGGTCTGTCACATGACCTCTCCCGGAGCCCATCCCATTAGGCTATTTCACTTGCCATTTTGGCCCTGGGCAGTGCTCGAAAGCCTCACGTACTGCATGTACGCTGCGGTTTCTGCGCGCTGTCCGAGACCAAACTGGCTGCGCCAATAACGCCTACTGGAACAGGCTCGAACAGTGTTTTAACGGACGGTATGAGTCGCCTTGATGCGGCCCCAGATGGCGAGCAGGCCACCCACCGCACTGGCCAGATCCACCAGGGTGGATGCCAAGCTGGCTTGGGTACCCGCATCGACCGGCACACCGAACAGGCCCGCAATACCGGCCCCCACGGCAATCACACCACCGATCACGGTGCGGCTTTTGAAGGCAGACTTCGCTTGAGGTAACAGGGAATCAGGCATGATGGACTTCCTTCTTTTGGGGTTGAAATAACGGAGGTTGGGAATGACGGGCACGGGCCCGCAGGCGATCCAGTTCGGTCACCGAACGCCACCCTTTCTCGAACAGGGATTGACGGGTCTGGTGGTGGCTATAGAGCGGGATCGCCTGCGGGTCAGCGATCTGATAGGTCAAGGCAGCCTTGAGATGGGCTTTGCGCCCATCCTTGAAGCAAGCGAGATAGCGGGGGTTCTTGAGCTCAGGGATGCCAAAGTAGCCCGCAGCCTGGATCGCAGCCGCCGCCTTCTGTTGCTTGATGGTCAGCACGCTCATGCCACCACCTCGCCAACCACGTCGGAAAGGAGGTAGCTCTGCAAACGCAGC
>NZ_JBFODV010000210.1:0-21644 GCF_040908495.1 Aeromonas sp. R1-1
CCGTCGATATCGCGGCGTGGGGCCAGCAGTTCCCGGCACTTGAGCAGTGACCACACCACCATGGGGGTCTGCTGGGGGTTGAGGTAGTTGGCGTAGGAGAGGTGGCTCAGGTACTTGCTCATGTCGCCGCTGGCATCGAACCAACCGCCGTGTACATCTTTGTGCTGGTCGGTGCCAAACAGGCGGGCATTGCGGTCGGCCCGATCGAAGGTGCCGCTGGCGCGCTGCCCTTTGAAGTAGTGAATGACATCGGAGAGGCAGCGGCTGGCCAGCAGATCCTGTCCGATGGCAAAGCGGGTCGAGCGGACTATGCCTTGGGCAGTGATCGCCTCCAGCCGATAGTGGCCGGGCTCCTTGAAGGCGGAGAAGTCGGCGCGCCAGTAAGCGCGCCCTTGCCAGCCTGGGACGCTGCCAGCCGGTTGCAGCGGGGTTTCAAACAGGATCTGGCCATCATCGAGGCGTTGCAGCCTGACATAGCCGCCGAGATCAGGGGCGGGGGAGGTTTGCAACAGGGCGACCTTGTGTCCGTCGCACTCGTAGCCCACCTGATTGATCAAGAGTTCCATCAAGGTATTACTCCTGTGGTTCACCGCCGGGCGGTGAGGCACATCACGGGGCTGTGGCCGCCCCGTATCGAGGCATGGCCGGACAGGGTTGTCCGGCCGGTCTAAGGCTCACCCTCACTCGTAGAGGTAGCAACGCACGAAGTGGTTGTCGGCAAGCTTGGTGATGGGGGGCAGCGCCTCCTTGCAGCGGGGCATTGCCTGATTGCAGCGCCCGGCAAAGGGGCAACCGCAGGACTCCGGCGTCCAGAGCGGGATCTCCCCCTTGCGGCCACCCTCCAACTCGGCGTGGATACTCTTCTCGGGGTCGGGCACCGCCGAGATGAGCAGCTGGGTGTAGGGGTGCTGCGGGTGGTGCAGGATTTCGTCCACCTCGCCCCACTCCACCATGTGCCCCACATACATCACCGCCAGATCTTCCGCCACATAGCGGGCGGTGGCGATGTCGTGGGTGATGTAGAGCATGGAGACGCCGAGCTCGTTCTTCATCTGCTCCATCAGGTTGAGGATACCGATGCGAATGGAGACGTCGAGCATGGAAGTCGGTTCGTCCGCCAGCACCACTTCCGCCTCCACCGCCAGATTGCGGGCGATGTTGACCCGCTGGCGCTGGCCGCCGGAGAGCTGGTGCGGATACTTGGCCGCCGTCGCCTTGGCGGGGGTGAGCCCCACCTTCTCCAGCAGGGCGTAGACCATGTCGGGCAGCTCTTTCTTGTCGATCACCTTGCTGTGCAGCAGCAGGGGGCGGGCGATGTGGTGATAGATGGTGTGGGTCGGGTTGAGCGAACCGAACGGATCTTGCCACACCATCTGCACGCTCTGGCGATAGTCCAGCAGGGCGGTGCCCTTGTTGAACTCCTCCAGATCGTGGCCGCGATAGAGAATGCGCCCGGCACTGAGCTTGTACATCTTGGCGATGATCTTGGCGATGGTACTCTTGCCGGAGCCCGACTCCCCGACCACCGCCAGGGCGCGGCCCCGGTGCAGGTTGAAGGTGATGTCGGAGAGGGCCCGCATCTTGCCACTCTTGATGGCATTGGAGTTGATGGGGAAGTCCTTGTAGAGGTGCTGGACTTCGATGATGGGTGCATCGGTTTTGGCGATTTGCATGACAGACATCCTTAACAGCCAGCGGCCTTGTCCAGATAGATCACGGAATCTTGTTGCAGTCCCTGCTCCTCATAGAGGTGGCAGGCGGTCTGTTGCCCGGGGCGGATCTCGGCCAATTTGGTGTACTCCTGACGGCAGCGATCGTGCACCTTGCCGCAGCGGGCCTGAAAGCGGCAGCCGACCGGCACCTCCAGCAGGTTGAGCGGTGTGCCAGGGATCCCTTCCAGCACCTTCTTCGGTCCGTGCAGGGGCGGGAAGGAGTTGCCGAGCCCTCTGGTATAGGGGTGTAGCGGCGCGGTCAGGATCGCCTTGGAAGGAGCCACCTCCACCAGCTCACCGGCATACATGATGCCGATGCGATCGCAGAACTCCACCATCAGGGAGAGGTCGTGGGTGATGAACAGAATGGAGAAGTTGAACTTCTCTTTCAGGGCATAGACCTTCTGCAGGATCTCCCGCTGTACCACCACATCGAGCGCCGTGGTCGGTTCATCCATGATGAGCAGCTCGGGGTTGAGCGCCATGGCGATGGCGATCACCAGCCGCTGGCGCATGCCGCCGGAGAACTGGTGCGGGTAGTCCTTGAGCCGGCTCGGGTGGATATCGACGATGGTGAGCAGCTCCTGGGCGCGCTTGATCGCCTCGTAGCGGGTCATGCCGGGGTTGTGGGCCAGCAGCACGTCGCAGAACTGCTCCTCCATCCGCAACACCGGGTTCAGGGCGTTCATGGCGGACTGGAATACCACCGACACCTGTTGCCAGCGATAGGATCGCAGCCGCTCGTCGTTGTAGTGGAGGATGTTCTCCCCCTTGAACAGGATCTCGCCACCGCTGATGTAGGCGGGCGGCTTGTGCAGTCGGGCCACCGAGAAGGCGACGGTGGACTTGCCGCAGCCCGACTCACCGGCGAGACCGAAGATCTCGCCCTGTCTGATATCGAAGCTCACCGAGTTGACGGCGCGCACGTCGCCATTTTCGGTGATGTAGTCGACGCAAAGATTGCGTACTGACAGCAGGGGATGCTTGTTCATGCTGTCTTCTCCTGTGCGGCAGAGAGTGGTGTGGCGACCGGGGTGGCAAGTTTCTTCCAGCGGCTCAACCCTTTGTGGGAGCGCAGCTGCGGGTTGGCAATCTCGTCGATGGCGAAGTTGAGCAGGGCCAGACCGGCACCCAGGGTGGCGATGGCAAAGCAGGGGGCCAGGATCTCCCACCAGGCGCCGACCAGAATGGCGCTGGAGGTCTGGGCGTTGTAGAGCATGATGCCCCAGCTCACCACGGTCGGGTCGCCGAGACCCAGGAACTCCAGGGTCGCTTCGGTGACGATGGCGTAGATGATGGAGCCGATAAAGCTCACCCCGATGATGGAGATGAGGTTGGGCAGGATCTCCACCAGAATGATGCGCCAGGCCGGCTCGCCCAGCACTTCGGCGGCGATAACGAATTCTTTTTCGCGCAGGGCTAGGGTCTGGGCCCGGATGACCCGCGCGCCATAGGCCCACGAGGTCAACCCTATTATCACGGCAATCACCGCCGGTGACGCCTCCCCGATAAAGCTCGCCAGCACCAGTAGCAAGGGGAGGTTGGGGATCACCAGCACCACGTTCATCAGGAAGGTGAGGCATTCATCTACCAGACCGCCGAAGTAACCGGCGGTGATGCCGATGGCGACGGCCAGGGTGCAGACCAGCAGGCCTGCGCTGAAGCCTACCAGCAGTGAGATACGGGCACCGTTGGTGAACTGGGCCCAGATATCGTGGCCCATGCGGGTTGAACCCATCACGAACTCGGCACTGGGCGGCTGGTGCGGGCGAGCCACCCGTTTGGTCGGCTCGTTGCTGGCCAGAATGGGGGCAAAGAGGGCCATCAGTACGAAGGCAACCACGATGGCGAGGCCACAGGCAGCCTTCTTGTTGCCCAGCAGGATCTTGAGAATGGTCGGCATACGCATCTTATTTGCCTCCTGTACGCAGACGGGGATCCAGGAAGACGTAGAGCACGTCGGCCAGGAAGTTGAAGCTGAGCATGGTGATGGTCATGATGAGCAGCTGCCCCTGAATGAGCGGGTAGTCGCGGGCCAGAATGCCCTGATAGAGAGTCAGGCCCAGGCCGGGGTAGTTGAAGATCACTTCGGTGATGAGAGAGCCACCGATGACGAAACCGAGCGCCATGGAGAGGGCGGTGACGCTGGGCAGAATGGCGTTGCGAGCGCCGTAGTTGAAGATCACCCGGTTGCTGGAGAGCCCCTTGGCCTTGGCCATGGTGATGTAATCCTCACCCAGCAGGTTGATCATGTTGTTGCGCATGGTGATAAGAAAGCCCCCCACCTGTACCACGGCCAGAGTCAGCACCGGCATGATGGCGTGGGTCATGATGCTCTTGATGTGCTCCCAGCCCCAGTCAGCCTTGATCTCCGGGCTGTAGGCGTAGCCGATGGGCAGCCACTCGAGGCTGACCCCGAACAGAAACAGGGCGAGCAGGGAGACCACCACAGGCGGAATGGCCTGCATCACCAGGGTGAGCGGGGAGAGAATGCTGTCCATCCGGCCGCCGCGATACCAGGCGGCAAAGATGCCGACGATGGAACCGAGGGAGAAGCTCAGAATGGTGGAGGTGCCGACCAGAAACAGGGTCCAGCCGATGGCACGGCCCAGCACATCAGAGACCTGCTGCGGGTAGAAGCGCACCGAGGTGCCGAGATCCCAGGTGAAGACACTCTTCACATAGGTGAGAAACTGGGTGCCGATGGGGCCGTCGACAAAGCCGAAGGTGGCTTTGAGGGCTTCCAGGGCGGCGGGTTCCATCATGGCGCCAGCGCGGGCAAACATCACGGAGACAGGATCCCCTGGCATGGCACGGGGTAACAGGAAGTTGATGGTGGCGGCTACCAGAAAGGCAACCAGATAGAAGGAAAAGCGTCTCAGTATGAATCCCATGATAGTACCTTTTACTGCAAGTCTGCCCCGCGTCGGGTATAGCTACCCCAACCCCGGCGGTGCCGGGCAAGAAGGGGATTAACGGGGAAGATGGCCCCCCGCAGGGGGCCGGGATTGTTTAGCTGTTTGGCTTGAGGGACAACACGTGCAGCAGACGCTCAGGGGTGTCCGGGTGGAGCTGAGGTTTGGCTACCGGGTTATCAGCACTGAACCAGCCGTTGAAGCGCTTGGTGCTGTACTCGTACCAGGTCGGGTTGTTGAAGACCGGAATGATGGTCTGGTTGGCACCAACACGATCCTGGATGGCGAACATGATCTCCTTCTGCTTGGCCGCATCGGCGGTCTGGGTGAAGTCATCGATCAGCTTGTCGAGCTCGGGATCCTTGTAACGGGGCGCAGCGAAGCGGTTGCCACGCTCACCCATGTTGCGGGAGTGGAACGCGGTCTCGAAGTACTTGTGCGGGTTGGCACCGGCAAAGTAACCCTGCAGGGCGACATCGAAGTCACCGGTGATCAGGTTCTCGGTCCAGACGGTCGCTTCCGGGGTGGCGGTCTTGGCGTTCAGGCCCAGCGCCTGCAGCCCTTCTACACCGATCTGTACTGTGTTGACCCAGTCGGTCCAGCCGTTCGGTACCAGTACCTTGAACTCGATCTTTTTGCAGCTCGGGGTGTCGAGGAACTTGTCGCCGTCACAATCCTTGTAGCCTGCCTCTTTCAGCAGTGCCTTGGCCCCTTCCAGATCGAACTTGTTGTACTTGCCGTACTTCTTGTCCACTTCCGGGTTGTTCCAGGAGTCAAAGGCTTTGCCCAGACCTGACGGGTACTCGTTGACGGTGGGGTAGCCGTAGCCCGCGATATCCACCATGGACTGGCGGTCCATCGCCATGGAGAAGGCGCGGCGGAAGTTGATGTCGTTGAAGGCTTCGTTATTGCCCGGGTTCTTGGTCTGGAAGTTGACGTTGAACGCCACGGTACCGGAGGCCGGGAACCAGTATTTGTTGTTCTTCGGATCGTTGCCGACGTAGAGGCGCTCGATATCCGGCACGAAGGAGCCGAACCAGTCGATGTCACCCTTCATGACAGCCGCCAGCACCTGGTCGTTGGTGGCCATCTGCGGCATGCGGATACAGTCGATGGCGAGGTTGGCGTTATCCCAATAGTGCGGGTTGCGGCACTGGGTGTAGAGCTGGGCGGAGAAGTTGTCCACTTCGGTGAAGGGGCCAGTACCAACCGGCTTGTCGTTGGTGAAGGCAACCGGATCTTTCACCGATTTCCACTGATGCTCCGGCACTATGGGTACCAGCACCAGATCGTTCACCACGTTGGTGTTGACCTCGGTCAGGTCGAATTTGACCTTGTTGGGGGCCAGCTTCTCGACGCTCTTGATCTGGGTCCAGATTGAGCGCTCATCCAGCGCCTTGTTGGCCTTGACCAGATTGAAGGAGAAGATGATGTCATCGGCATCAAAGGCTTCGCCGTCAGACCACTTCACGCCGTCACGCAGATCGAAGGTGACGGATTTCAGGTCATCGCTGAACGCATAGTTGGTGGCCAGACGATAGACGGGTTTGCCCCCTTGCATATCGTTGAAGATCACCAGCGGTTCATAGATGAAGTGACGGGTGGTGTGCAGCAAGCCCGCTTGCAGGAAGGGGTTGAAGTTCTTGACCCAAGCGGTTTCCTGCTGTGCGACCATGGTCAGCACGGTTTTGTTTTCTGCGGCCATGGCGTTACCGGCGGCACCGGCAAGCATCATGGTTCCCAGCATTACAGCGGTAGAGATTTTGGATACTTTGGCAAGCATATGTTTTCCTTTCTTATTTTTTGGCATTCCCGAGGGTTCGCCTTGTTTTGTGTGAGCACCGGTTTCGCATGCTGATGAAATCGGCCCTCTGTGTTGGTCAGGTGTCTAACCTTTGTCGTTCTGTTTTCCAACGCCCTAAGCAAACCAGAATTAACAGGAAAACAACAACTATTGATTTCGTTGTTTTCGTAAAAATTGACGGTGTTACGTCAATCTCGTCAAAATGCTTTTTTATCTGTTTAAAATCATTGGTTTGCGTTATTTGCTCTCGCGTAAAAAGTGGCTGTGAAAATGGCGTATATGACAAATTTGTGAATTGGATCTGCTCTCGGTTTCGGGGTCGGGCGGGGCTTTGTTTTGCATAAAAAGAAACCAGATTGCCAATTGTGATCCGGCGCCCGTTTAGGGCGCCGTGTCACGGCTTGCGGTTGGCGAGTTGACGCAGGGTCTGTGCGCTGTGCTGCAACTGCTGGCGCTGGTGGTCATTGAGCGGGCAGTGGCCCAGCACATACTCGGTAGTGGCCACGACCGTCTTCCAGCGTGGCGACTTGGGCAGGGTATCCAGACTCAGGTATTTGTCGAGGGTACGGGTCTGCGGGCTGGATCTGTCCATATAGACCCGCCACAGCTTGCTCTTCTCTGCCAGCACGATTTTGCCCTTGCCGGTCCCCTGCTGCCAGGCATCCAGGGTGAGCTGCATGGTCTCTACCAGCGCACGGCGCAGCGGCTCGTCATCCTGCTGGCGAATGAGGTCGTCGGCCAGCGAACGGAACTCGCCACCCAGGCGGCTCAGCTCGCCCAGCAGCTGTTCATCTTCGATGATGGCTTGCCGCGAGAGGTTCTTGAGGGCGTTCTCCAGCGCCATTACCCGGTTCTCATCCTGACGCAGCTCGGTACTCAGAGTGAGGGCGAAAGCGGCCTGTCCTCCGAGCGTGATGGGCAGGGCGCGGGCGTTGAGTACATCTTTTTGCCCGGCCACCAGAAACTCCAGATTGTGTTCCCGCTCGCTGGCTAGATCGGGCCACTGCTGTTGTAGCGGGGTGGCGAGCCACTCATTGAGGGGCTGCCCCTCCATGGCTTCCGGCTCCTGTCCCAGCAGGCGTGCCATCACCCGAGAGGCAAACAGCACGGTGCCCTGCTCGTCGATAAAGATCATGGGGTCGGCCCCTTCGCCGAGCAGGGCCAGCAGGCGCTGCTGATCCTGATGCAGTCGATCCTGCAGGGTGAGGCGATGTTCGATCTCCTGCTTCAATAGCCGGTTCTCTACCAGCGAGGCGCGTCCGGCCTTGGCCTCCAGCAGAGCCTTGACCCGGGCAAACAGCTCTTCTTTGCAGAAGGGTTTGACCAGATAGTCGTTGGCACCGGCCCCGAAGCCCTCCTCGATATCCTTGGGCTGGTTGAGGGCGGTGAGCAGCAGCACCGGCAGCATATCTTTCGGGTGCTGCTGGCGCAGGCGACGGCAGACGTCAAAACCGGAGAGGGTCGGCATCATCACATCGAGCAGGATGAGGTCCACCGGCTCCTCGGCCAGCTTGGCCAGCGCATCGTGGCCGTCACTGCTGGGCAGGATGCGGTAGCCGCAGGGCTGCAGCAGATGGCGCAGGATGTGCAGGTTGATGGGCTCGTCATCCACCACCAGAATGAGCGGCGCATCCTCGGGGGGAGGGGGCAGATCGTCGCTCTCCCAGTCCGGCAGGATCAGCGGTTGCTGGCGCACCAGCTGATGCTCGATCTGGCGGCTGTCGAGAGTCAGATTGGCCGCTTTGCCGGTGGCAAGGGGCAGGGTAAAGGCGAAGGTAGAGCCGACGCTCGGCTCGCTCTCGACAAACAGCTCGCCCCCCATCAGGTGCACCAGCTGGCGGGTGATGGAGAGGCCAAGGCCGGCTCCCTGCTTGCTTACCTCCGGGCTCATCTGTACCAGCGGCTCGAAGATGTGTTCCAGATGATCAGGGGCGATGCCGATGCCAGTGTCGGTGACCTTGATGCGCAGGAAGTTGTTCTCGACGATGGCACTGAGCACCACCTTGCCCTGCGGCGTGTACTTGATGGCGTTGCCCACCAGGTTGTAGAGCACCTGTTCGAGCCGCTGCTCATCGGCCAGCACCGGCGGCAGTTCGGCCGGGCTGATATCCACCAGGGTGAGGGGTTTGGCCTGCACCAGATGCTGGCAGAGATCCAGCACCAGCCGGATAACCCCCTTGGATGAGACGGGCTGGGAGTGGATCTCCAGCTGGCCGTAGCGCATCTGGTGGTAGTCCAGCAGATCGTCAACCAGACGGGCCAGGCCGTCGGCGCTCTTGATGATGAGCCCGAGCTGCTTTTGTTGCCCTTCGGTCAGATCCTGCTGGCTGGCGAGCATCGATTCCGCCATCCCCTTGATACCGTGAATGGGGGTGCGCAGCTCGTGGGAGGTGTTGGCCAGCAGTTCATCCTTGAGCTTGTCCGCCTGCTGCAGGCTGAGGTTCTGCTTGTGGGTCAGCTTGACCTGCTGTTGCAGCTCCTGGGTCTGCTGTTCGATCAGTTCGATCTTGTCCTTCACAGAGCGCTGCATATGGCGAAACGCTTCGGCCAGCCGGTCAATATCATCGCCGGTTCGCTCGATGGCGATGGGGTGATCCAGCGCGCCGTCGGCCACCTGCTCGGCTGCTTCGGTCAGGGAGCGCAGCGGCGCCGTAATGGAGTGGGAGAGCCAACGGGAGAAGAGGATCAGCAGCAGTACCGAGCCCGCACCCAGCACGATGACCAGCGTCTCCAGCTGGCGGATCGGGGCATAGGCTTCCCGGGTGGAGATCTCGGCAATAAAGGCCCACTCGGTGTCGAACACCTTCACCTGGGTGTAGGCGGCCAGCACCTCGTCATCCTGATAGGAGTGGAACAGCCCGACACCCTGCTCGCCGGAGAGCGTCTTGGTGATGAGGGGCGTTTGCAGTGGACGGAAGTTGGGGCTGAAGCTGTTCTCGACGCTGAACTCCGGTGCCAGCCAGGCATCGGCGCGCATCCGCTTGTCAGGGCCGATCAGGATGGTCTCGCCGGTCTCGCCCAGCCCCTCCCGCTCCGCCATGATCTGGTTGAGCTTGTCCGGCAACAGCTCGAAAATCACCACCCCGCGCACATAGTCGTACTGCATCACGGGGGCCGCCATGTAGGCGACCACCTGCCCGGTCAGCTCGTTGCGGCCAAAATCGGTGAACTCGAAGATCTGCTGCGGTTTCTGGCCGCCATCGAGGCGGCGTTTGATCTTGGCGAAGGTCTGGCCCAAGCCACTGCCCTGATAAGGTCCGGAGAGCAGATTGGTGGCAAAGTTGGGGTGCTTGGTGACCGAATAGACCACATCACCGTTGAGGTCCACCAGAAAGATGTCGCTGTAGTTGGACTTGCGCACCATGTCGGCATAGCCGCGATGAAAGCGCTGGTGCACCCGGCCATACATCTCGTCGGCGAGGATAAGCGCCGTGATGGAGGGTTCGATCTCCACCTGACTGTCCGGTTTGCGCAGTTGATCCCAGGAGCCGGGCAGATAGCGGGCCTGAGCACGGCTGCGGGCCTCCTGCGGTGTGAGGCCCAACTTCTCGAAGGCGCCGGTAAAGCCATAGAAACGGCCGATACTGTTGCCGGCAAAATCCTGCTGGGAGAAGTTGATGATCTGCTCTTTGAGGTTGTTGAAGTAATCCTCGAGCTGACTCTTCTTGATATTACGAACGGAGACCAGATGGTTGGAGGTCTGGGTGGTGAGATCCTTGCCATGGCTGTATAGGAAGAAGAGGGTGATGACCAAAAAGGGCACCATGCCCAACATGAAAAAAGCCAGCATTAACTGCGGCCTGAGCCCACGAAGCGTGAAGATCCATTTCATCTTGTGATTTTCAATTGAGAATCCGGTTATTAAGCCGCTCAAGTCTCGAACGAAAGCGTAATCATTTCAACGACTTTATCCCAAATTCGCATGGTGGGTCACAGCTGGCTGGAGAAAAATGCAGCAAGGCGTTTAAACCCTGAGCAAACAGTCTGCATCAGGGCTTAAATTGCGAAAAAGGGGTTGTGCTGGCGCTCGTGGTACGTATAATGCGCCTCGTTGTCAGGCAACTGGCACGAAAGCAGTAACGCGGGAATAGCTCAGTTGGTAGAGCACGACCTTGCCAAGGTCGGGGTCGCGAGTTCGAGTCTCGTTTCCCGCTCCAATTTTCCATCACACCAACGATGGAACTCACTTTCAAGACAATCAGTCTTGTCAGCATGGCGCGTTAGCAAAGCGGTTATGCAGCGGATTGCAAATCCGTTTAGTCCGGTTCGACTCCGGAACGTGCCTCCATATTCTCTCTGTTTATCTCAATCATCACTCTTCGAGTCTGAGCCTTGGTCAGTATCCTTGCTGTACCAGTAACTGTTCGCAGCCAGCCTGTTTCCACTCGCGCTCGAGATAGTGGCTCACATCCGCCATGTTTTGCCCCCGATATTGAAACTGCACCTCGGCACTGTGCTGGTTGAGATCCGCAATCCGTTGCTTCAGTGTGCCGCATTGCCACAGGCTGACGGTGGGCACGCCCCGTTCTGCCAGCACGATGGCATCCTCCCGATTCAGTTGCCACTCCTCCAGTTGTGCCCGTGTCAGGGCAACCATCAGCACCAGCAGTGCCACTTCCGGCAGTTTCATGCGTGTCTCCCTACTGCATGTTTTTCCCCTGATAACTGTGGCAAAGCGCACGATTTTCGCAAGTTTGTTAACTGTTGGTTAATGACGTAACCCGTTTTCAGTATTTCCCGTTTTTCACCATTTTTTTATAAAAAAATGCGTTGGTGATGTAGTAATCCTACATGGAGTGGGGTAATCTTTGCTCAGTGGTCTTACCAGTAAGGAGTTACATCATGTTTCATCCCTTTTCCCTGACTCAGATTATTCTTCGTCGCATTTATGTATTGCTGGTGGGCATTCTGGCTTTCCCCGTGATGCTGTTTCGCAGCGATCGTGCCCGCTTCTACAGCTATCTGCACCGGATCTGGAACAAAACCAGCACCAAACCGGTGTGGCTCAAAATGAGCGAGCGTGGCGAGCGGATCTTCTACTAAACCCCATTCGCACCATGTGCAAAAAGAGACAGCTTTGGCTGTCTCTTTTTTTATCTGCTTGCCGCAACTCCTGGCTCCCAACACCACTCCGATTGTTGATTTATTGTTTCTTTAAAGTTGCATCCAGCCCTGCCTGTTGGCGGGGCTTTTTTATGTCTGACGCATCTCTTTTGATGGAAGCAGTGAAGAAGATTAACGGGATGAAAGCACCATATGGCAGTTTCCCCGTTCATTAATAGGTGGTCGTCGAGAAATTTTCAATTATGAAATAGCTGTTTAAAATCAATTGATTGAGTGTCTGTCTTGGGGTTTTTTAACTCTTTGTGTGTTTTTTTTGAAAGGGAATATCCCGTTTGCCGGTTCTATTGCAGCTACCCGGTTGCGACAAATCGGGGATATCAGCAATATCCAACGACATCAAAAGGAACATGAACATGAATGTTAAAAAAAGCACTGCTATCGCCTCCGCCATGACCGGTCTGCTGGCGCTGGGCGCCCAATTTATCGCGGCGCCAGCCATGGCTGCCGATGAAAAGGAGAAGTGCTACGGCGTGGTCAAGGCCAGCAAAAATGACTGTGCGACCAAGAGCAGCTCCTGCGCCGGTACTGCCAAGGAAGATGCTCAGGGTGATGCCTTTGTGGTGATGCCCAAAGGGCTGTGCGAGAAGCTGGTCGGCGGTTCGCTGCAACCCAAGTAAGAGACATCGGGCAGGGGATGGCCAATGGGTCGCCCCCTGCATCTTCTCTGATTGGCGAAAGCGAGTCTTGCGATGAACCCTTTGATTGGTATCGGATTACGCACTCCCCATTACGACGAGATCCGGCAAACCCTGCCGGCAGTCGGTTGGCTGGAGGTGCACAGTGAAAATTACTTCGAACGGCACAGTCACGGTTTTCAGGTGCTCGCCGAACTGGCGCAGCACTACCCCGTCAGTCTTCACGGCGTTGGCATGTCCCTCGGTTCTGCCGACCCGCTCGATCCGCACCATCTGCAGCAGTTGTCGACACTGGCCGCGGCGATCAAACCGGTACGGATCTCCGAACATCTCAGCTGGGGCAGCATTGGCGGACGTTACTTCAACGATCTGCTGCCGGTGCCCTATACCCGCGCCTCCCTGCACAACATGAGCGACAAGATCCAGCAGGTACAACAGACCCTGGGTTGCCGCATGTTGATTGAAAATCCCTCCTCCTATCTGCAACTGCCCGGGGAGATGAGCGAGTGGGAATTTCTGGCCGAGCTGCAGCAGCGCAGCGAGTGCGGCATCCTGCTCGATCTCAACAATCTCTATGTCAGTGCCTTCAATCACGGTTTCTCTTGCGATGAGTATCTGGCGGCGATCGATCTCGCCACCGTCGGGGAGATCCATCTGGCCGGTTATACCGAGAAGCAGCTGCCGGAAGGCTCCCTCTATATCGATACCCACAGCGCCCCTGTGGTGGCGCCGGTCTGGGAACTCTATCGCCAGATCTGCCGCAAGCAGGCCATTCCCACCCTGATTGAGTGGGACCTCGAGATCCCGCTGCTGCCGGTCTTGCTGGCAGAGGCGGCGAAGGCCAGTGCCATTCTGGATGAGGCGCGTGCCATGAGTGCACCACGGGAGGTGGCCCATGGCTGAACTGGCACAGCTGCAACAGCACTTTGCCGATGGTCTGCTGGGGGCGCCTGACGCCATTGCCCCTCACATCAGCTCCCGGCTCTTTTCTGCCGAATCTGTGCTGCAGGTCTATCGCAACCACTTCATCCTGAGCCTTGGCGAGGTGCTGGCGAGCAGTTATCCCGCCGTCAAGGCTATGGTCGGGGATGACTTTTTTGCAGCGGCTGCCCGTGGCTTCGTATTGGCCGAGCCCCTCAGGGAAGGGAGCGTCATGCACTATGGCGCCGGATTTGGCCAATGGTTGGCCCGCTTGCCGACTACAACCGGACTGCCCTGGCTGGAGGAGCTGGCTCAGTTCGAATGGCAGCTTGAGCGTGCCAGTCTGCTGCCGCTGGAATCACGCTGCTGGCCAGCCGAGCGTCTGGCCGCATTATCGCCGCAACAATGGGAGCGGCTGCGGCTGTTGCCAGCCACGGATCTGCTGCTGGTTGCCAGCGATTATCCGGTACTGGCCCTGTGGCAGATGGCGCTGCACTGTGGTGAAGCGGTGGACGCGCTTGATGCCCCCGTCTGGCTGGCATTGAAGAAACAGCCGGATTGCCGGGTTGCCCCCTTGCCCCTGACGGCGGGTGAGTGGGCGCTGCTACAGGGATGTCTCGCTGGTACGGCGCTGGTCGATCTGCTTGCGGCCGACCCTGCGGCCAGTGAGCATCTCACTCGCCTGATAACCCTTGGTCTGCTGGTGGATATGGAGGTAATGCCATGATGGCAAACAAATGGCTGGCGCTGGCCAGCTCAAGTGGTGATTTGCCGCGCTGGAGCAGTGCCGGTGTGCTGTTGTTGGCGCGGCTGTGGGTCGCCTCGGTTTTTATCACTTCAGGCTGGCTCAAGCTGACGGCGTGGGATTCCACCCTCTACCTGTTTGAATCCGAGTATCAGGTGCCCCTGCTGCCCTGGTTGTGGGCTGCCTATCTGGGGACGGCGACCGAGCTGCTGTTGCCGCTCTTCCTGCTGGCGGGGCTTTTTACCCGCCCAGCCGCCTTGCTGCTGTTTGGCTTCAATATCATGGCGGTGATCTCCTATCCGACCCTCTGGGCGGGTGGCTTTTACGATCACCAGCTGTGGGGCTGGATGCTGCTGATCCTTATCATCTGGGGCGGCGGTGTGCTGAGCCTGGATCACTGGCTGACACGTCGCAGCCATTGATTTATCAGTGATTTCCCCAATGACAAAGAGCGCCACAAGGCGCTCTTTGTCATAATGACGGCCGGCGAAATTTCCCATGAGAGAAAAGGAGCAGCCAATGATCATTCGTCAGGCAAGGGCCGCAGATATTCCCACACTGGTGGCGCTGCGCATGGAGCTGTTTTGTGAGGTCGGTGAGCTGGTGACGCCGCAGGCAGACCCGGCCTTGTGGCAGGCCACCCTTGACTACTTTACCCGGGCGATGAGTGAAGAGAGTGCTTTATCCTGGCTGGCTGAGGACGATACGCAAGAGGGCGGCAAACAGATCGTGGCGGCCGGGACGCTGGCATTGTTTGAACGGCCACCCTATCCCGGCAATCTGGCGGGGATGGAGGGGTATCTGCTCAACATGTATACGCGGTCACAATGGCGCCAGCAGGGGATCGCCACGGCGCTGCTCGATGCCATAACGGCCTTCGCCAGATCGCGTCAGCTGGGCAAGGTGTGGCTCCATGCCAGCGAGCAGGGACGACCTCTCTATGAGCGGATCGGCTTTGTCGCCAATCCGGCCTATCTGGAGTGGGACCTGGCACCTTAATCGATGGGCCCCGTTATCTCTATGGTTTCTCGTCTAAAGTTCATGCAGATGTGATGTAGTTGTAAACAGGTAACAGAGGGGCAGGGCAAGATGTTCAACTTCAAACTCAAAACGGAATTACAAGCGTGTCAAATGCAGTTGGCCCAGGCCCAGGCATTTATTGATGCAGTAAAAGTCGGTGTCGCTACCATCAGTTTCACACCAGGTGGCGAGATCCTCGAGGCGAACCCGCTGTTTCTGAGTGTGGTGGGCTATAGCGAGCAGGAGGTAATTGGTAAACACCACCGGATCTTTTGTGATGCCCACTACGCCCAGTCATCCTCCTACGCCCAGTTTTGGGAGCAGTTGCGTCAGGGGCATTCCCACAGTGGCACTTACCAACGCTTTGATAAACAGGGTCGGGAGTTGTGGCTGGAGGCGACCTACTTCCCGGTCAAGCTTGACGGCAAGGTGGTCAGAGTGGTCAAGATTGCTTCCGATATTACCGAGAGTTATCAGCAGTTGAGTCGTCAGAAAGCGATCATCTCGGCACTCGATCGGGCGCTCGCCATTATCGAGTTCACCCCCAAGGGGGAGATTGTGACGGCCAATCAGAATTTCCTCTCCTGCGTCGGTTACTCCCTTTCGCAGCTCAAGGGGCAGCATCACAGGCTGTTTTGCGATGAGAGCTTCTATCGCGAGCAACCCCACTTCTGGGACGATCTGGCCCACGGCCAGCTCAAATCCGGGCTGTTCAGTCGCCGTGACAGCCACGGCAACGAGATCTGGCTGGAGGCTACCTACAACCCCATCAAGGATGAGAGCGGCAAGGTGGTCAAGGTGATCAAGTTTGCCAGTGAGGTGACAGAGCGGATCAAGCGCGCCCAGGCAGTGAGCGAGGCGGCCAACATAGCCCAGACCATTTCGCAGGAGACCACCCGCTTTGCCGAAACCGGGTCTGAACTGCTGGCGGCATCGGTTGCCATCTCTAGCGCCATTTCCGAACAGGTGAGTCGCACTTCCGGCCTGATTGGCCAGCTCAATGAGCAGTCGAAAAGCATTGAAGCCATTGTCTCTACTATTAGTAGCATTGCCGAGCAGACCAATCTGCTGGCCCTTAACGCAGCCATCGAGGCTGCCCGGGCCGGCGATCAGGGGCGCGGCTTTGCGGTGGTGGCCGACGAAGTACGTCAGCTGGCTGCGCGCACCTCCCTCTCGACCGGCGAGATCGCCAGCGTGGTTCAGAAAAACCGCGAACTGACGGCCCAGATCACCGGCAACATCAATGAGGTGGCCACCAGTGCCCAGCGTGGCAAGGAGCAGATCGGCGAGGTGAGTGGCGTGATGTCACAGATCGAGCAGGGCGCCATCAATGTGACCGAGACAGTCTCCAATCTGGCCATCGGCTCCTGACGGTTATTGATTGTTGAATGAAGCACCGATCGGATGATAATCCCATCGGTGCTTATTTATTGCGCACTTGATATGCCAATCTGAACCCCTCCTGTATCGTCCCGCCATTGTGAATTGTCCTCTTCTGGCCCCTTGATTAGGCTTGCCGCCTTATTTATTTCAGAGCAGGAACAGAACAAGATGGCATTACAACAGAAGGGGCGGGCAATGGCCCTGCTGGTTATGGTCGCGAGTATGGGGCTGGGTGGCTGTATGGGGCAGATGGGGCTTTCCGGCATGGTCACCAAGGGCAACCTGAGCGTGGTGGATAACCGCTACGGTCGTGCCGGTGTCTTTATGCTGCTCTCCCCTGTTTACGGTCTGGCCGCGACCGCTGACCTGTTCGTCTTCAATACCATCGAGTTCTGGTCTGGCAAGAACCCCATCACCGGCAAATCCCCGGCAGTGGTGGACATGAAGGCCAATCCGGTGATCAAGGTGAACCAGCATCTGGATCCGGCCCTCAAGAAGGTGCCGTTGGCCATGCTGCCACAAGGGGTGCGTGAGGTGGAGATCAGCTACCCGGACGAGCATACCGCCCAGATGGAGGTGCACTATCTGGATGGCCGCCGCAGCATGATGCGTGGCGAGAAGCGTGGCGAGCTGATGGATATCTACTTCGATGGCCGCTTTGTCTCTACCCTGAGCCGCGCAGAGCTGGAAGAGCGGGCGAATCAGGGCAAGGCTGCTGCCTAAATTCAACTGAATCCAGATCGATCCAGCTTCAGATGGGGTATACCTAATCTGCTGGCAAAATCGCCATGATGTCTAAGGGAGTAGACTATGACGGTGAATGGATTGCGATTGGCGGAGTTGATTGGTTCCCTCAGTCATGCGCTCGACATGACCGAGGGGCAACCAAGAGGACACTGCATTCGCTGCTGCTGGATAGGTTCCCGTTTGGGGGAGCGGCTGGGACTGGATGCCCGGCTGCGCCATGATCTCTACTACACGCTCCTGCTTAAGGATCTTGGGTGCAGCAGCAATGCTGCCCGTATCTGCGAGCTCTATCTCACCGACGATCTTCACTTCAAACGCGATTTCAAACTGGTGGATGGCTCCCTCTCCGAGGTAGTCAACTTCGTGCTGGGCCACACCGGCTTGCAGGCGGATCTGCTGGGACGTTTTCGCAGCCTGTTTCATATCTTTCGCAACGGCGACCAGATTGCCAACGAACTGATCCAGACCCGCTGTCATCGGGGGGCGGATATCGCTCGCCAGCTCCGTTTCAGTGACGAGGTGGCCGATGGCATTCTCTCCCTTGATGAACACTGGAATGGCAAAGGTCGGCCCCTGCAACTGGCTGGCGAGGCGATCCCGCTCTTCTCGCGCATTGCCCTGCTCTGTCAGGTGGTGGATGTGTTTCACGCAGCCGCAGGCCCGGATGCGGCGCTCAAGGAGCTGCGCGAGCGCAGCGGCAGCTGGTTTGATCCGGCACTGGTTCGCGAATTTGAAGCGCTGGCCGACGAGGAGTTCTGGCAAGAGCTGGCCGATCCCCGGTTGACCGAGTGGGTGCTGGTCCAACCGGCCGGACAGGGGGAGGTAGCGCTGGATGAAGATTATCTGGACGAGATCGCGGCGGCCTTCGGGCAGGTGGTGGACTCCAAAAGTCCCTACACCGCGGGTCACAGCGGCAGGGTGGCGCTCTATACCGACATTCTTGCCACCCAGATGGGGTTGTCCGAGTCGCGTCGACGCTGGCTCAAGCGAGGCGCCCTGCTCCATGACGTGGGCAAGCTCGGGGTGAGCAACGCCATTCTCGACAAGCCGGGCAAACTCGATGCGCAGGAGTGGGCTGCGGTGCAGATGCATGCCGCCTACACCGAGGAGATCCTGAGCCGTATCGGCGCCTTCGAGGAGCTGGCACAAGTGGCGGGCGCCCACCATGAGCGGCTCGATGGCAAGGGCTACCCCAAGGGGCTGAAGGGGAACGAGATTACCCTTGAGACGCGCATCATCACCACAGCCGATATTTTCGATGCCATCACCGCCAAGCGCCCCTATCGCGGCGCTATCCCTGTGCCGCAGGCGCTGGAGATGATGGCGGAGAATCTGGGGACTGCCATCGATCCCGACTGTTTTGCCGCCCTGCAGGCGGGTATTCAGGATTTCTCCCTCTACCTCACCCCCGAGCAGCCGCTGGCCAATGCCAGTTAAGAGTTGCTGATCAACGGCCCAAGTGGCCAGTCAGACAGCAAAACGCCCCGCAACTGCGGGGCGTTTTGCATTGGGTCTAGTCCGGCTGCTTGCGATGGGGCGGGGTGAGGATCAGCCCCAGCAGGCGGCGCAGGTGGGTGAGCTGCTCGGTCAGTTGCACGTTGAGCCAGAGATAGCCATTGATGGCCGCCTCGGTATTGGGGGGGAGCGATACCTGGGTCGCCACCTCGTGCAGGCGAGCGATGGCGGCATCCGCGCCACGCCCGTCACCGGTTTGCATCATCAGGGCAAGCTGGTTGATCGCCTCCTCGGTGGCCAGATGGCAGGCTTGCAGCGCAGCCGTGCTCTGCATCAGGAAGTGGCTCTCCCGATCGTTCCAGTAGGTGTTGGCCAGCATCTCCAGAGTACAGAGGGTGTTGCGCATGGTGACCTGCACCGCATCAAACAGGGCGATGCTGTGGCGTGTCTCCTTGGCCGCAGGGGCCAGCAGGGCCCGCAGTTTGCCGGTCTGTGCCAGCAACTGGGAGAGATTGTGCTTGAGGCGCGGGCGCTCCAGCACATTGGGGGAGAGGTGAGTGTGATAGAGCCGCCCAGACTGCTGCAGGATCTGGTGCAGTTGCAGCCGCCAGTGGCTGTAGGCCCGCTGGGGATAGATGCTGCAAAAGAGCAGCGCCAGCAGGGAGCCCAGTATCACGTCGGCACTGCGCCACAGCGCCGTCTCTATGTCCCCCGGCATGGCCCCCATGGTGACTCCCAGGGTGATGCCGATCAGCAGCCCCACATAGGGGCGCTTGCCGAGGGCCAGATAGCCGCAGAGAAACATGATGCACCCGCACCAGATCAGGGTGAGTGGCAGGGAGTAGATCTCGAGATAGAGCGCCACCACCCCGCAACTGGCGCCGAAGATGGTGCCCACCACCCGCTGCAGGGCGCGGGAGAGCACATTGCCCCAAAACGAGATGGGGCCCATCACCACCACCAAGGTTATCAGCGGCCAGGTGCTCTCCGGCAGTTTCAGCTCGCGGGTCAGCAGAAAGGTGAGCATAAAGGCGAGCGCAATGCGCAGGCCATGGACGATCCGGTAGCGGCCATAGACCAGCAGATCGAGTCGGGAGAGGGGGGCATCAAGACGCACGGTCTGCCTCCTGTCAGGTGGGGGACGGGGCGCCGTGCATCCGGCCGACGCCCCGTCGGGATTTAGGCCAGTCGTCCCTGCAGGGGGTGGATCCAGACACGTTCGCCAACGGCGATCCCGGGTTGATCCGGTACGATTTCAATCAGGCAGTTGGCATCGGCCATGGAGCTCAGAATGCCGGAGCCCTGTGGCCCTGTGGTGCGCACCCGCAACTGGCCGTTACGGTCCTGATGAAAGATGCCGCGCAGAAACTCGGTGCGCCCCGGGCGGCTCTTCATCTTCTCGTCCGCCAGTGCCGAGAGGCGCAGCGGCTGCCACCGCTTGCCTTGCAAGCGGGCGATAGCGGGCTCGACAAACTGCAGTACGCAGATCATCGCAGCAACCGGATTGCCCGGCAGGCCGAAGAAGGGGGTCTGCCCCAGCTTGCCAAAGGCGAGCGGGCGGCCTGGGCGCATCTGGATGCGCCAGAAATCGATCTGGCCGAGCTCTGCCAGCACCAGCTTGATAAAGTCGGCATTGCCTACCGAGACTCCGCCCGAGCTCAACACCAGATCGGCGCTGGCGGCGGCCTGCTCCAACTGCTGGCGCAGAATGGTCTTGTCATCGGGAATGATGCCAAGATCCATCACCTCGCAACCGGCGGCGCGGATAAGGGCCATCAGGGTGAAGCGGTTGCTGTCGAAGATATGGCCGGGGGCGAGCTGCTCGCCCGGCGCCTGCACCTCGTCGCCGGTACTGAACAGCGCCACTTTCAGCGGGGTGCGCACGCAGAGCGATGCCTGACCGAGTGATGCTGCCAGCCCCAGCTGGGGGGCGCCAAGCCAGGTACCGGCCGGGATGGCGACAGCGCCCTTGGCGAGATCTTCGCCGGCGAGGCGCACATTTTGTCCTGCGCGGATCGGTGCGGTGACGGTGACCCACTCACCTTCAATCAGCGTCTCTTCCCGCATCACCACAGTATCTACCCCGGGGGGCAGCGGAGCGCCGGTCATGATCTGCACCGCCTGACCGGCCAGCACAGGCTCGTGGCGCTGCTGGCCCGCCAGCACTTCCCCCACCAGTTGCCAGCGACCGGCGGCGAGATCGTCGCTGCGAAGGCCGATGCCATCCATCGCCGAGTTGGCATGGGGCGGCACATTGATGGGGCTTATCAGATCGGCGGCCAGCACGGCGCCGTGGCATTGGGCCAACGGTTTGTCGCTGCAGGCCGTGCTCGGGGTGAGGGCCGCCAGAATGGCGTTGCGGGCCGCTTCGACCGACAAAAAGCCGTTGCCAGCCTCCTGCTCGCGACTCTGGCAGCCGTCAAGCCAGCTACAGACGAAGTCGGTGATAGCCTCAAGGTTGTTGATATCGAGTTGCGGCAGGGTGGTCTCTGCGGGCTGATCGCTGGCCAGCGCGATGATGTCGCTGTCTTCGGGGAAGAGCAGTGGCTTGCCAATTTCGGCGCGGTGCAGCTCGATTTTCGGGAAGTGTTCGTGCTTGAACCCCTCGACCAAGAGCAGATCGAGCTCTGTCTGATCGAAGCTGGCCAGCAGCTGGCGAAAATCGGCTTCGGCCAGTTCCGTTTCAATGATACGAGCATGACGACGACGGGAGGCGACCATCATCTGCTTGGCACCCGCCTTGCGCAGGCGATAGCTGTCTTTGCCCGGCTGGTCGATATCAAAGTCGTGGTGGGCATGTTTGAGCACCCCGATGCGCAGGCCGCGATCCACCAGCAGGGGGATCAACTGCTCCAGCAAGGTGGTCTTGCCGGTGCCGCTCCAGGCGGCGAAGCCAAGCAGGGGAAGAGTGGGGGCCGGGGTCATGAGGTGACTCCTTGTTGGGGGTCGATAGCCGGGGCAAGCAGACGGGCCTCGTAGGCGGCTAGCTCGGCAGGGCTATTGAGATTGATAAAGGCATCCGGCTGATCGGCAAAGCTCACCACCGCCATATGGTGGCGGGCAAACCAGATATCGATTTTGCGCTCTCCCTCTGCCAGCGCGGCGGTTAGGGAGGGGAGCAGGGATTTGTGCAGCAGGGCCACCACGGGTTGCAACCAGTCGCCGTCGTGGGCCACTACCAGC
>NZ_JBFODV010000211.1:0-113766 GCF_040908495.1 Aeromonas sp. R1-1
CGCCAAATAGAAAAAAGCCCTTGTCTTGCGACAAGGGCTTTTTGAATTGGCTCCTCCTACTGGACTTGAACCAGTGACATACGGATTAACAGTCCGCCGTTCTACCGACTGAACTAAGGAGGAATTGTAATTGGTGCCCAGAGACGGAATCGAACCGCCGACACGGGGATTTTCAATCCCCTGCTCTACCGACTGAGCTATCTGGGCAAATGGTGCCGGCTACCGGAATCGAACTGGTGACCTACTGATTACAAGTCAGTTGCTCTACCTACTGAGCTAAGCCGGCACACTTTAAACCATTGTGCATGAACAAATTTTTTATTTCATGGCACCAAAATTGGTGCCCAGAGACGGAATCGAACCGCCGACACGGGGATTTTCAATCCCCTGCTCTACCGACTGAGCTATCTGGGCGTGGGCGCTATTAAACGGATTTTAAGGCGGATGGTCAACGGGAAATTTCACTTTTTGTCTCGTTCGTCTCTTTTTTGCGCAACATCGTCCATTTCTGCCATTTCCTCGGCACAAGCCGCGCGTTTTCGCCCCCAGACTCTGGGTTCCTCCCCCTTGAGCAGGCGGGAGATATTCTCGTGATGGCGGATCAGAATGAGGCAGGAGAGCAGGGAGACTGGCAGGGTATATTCGGGTTTGAGCAGATAGGTAAAGAGCGGCGTCAGCAGCACGGTAATAATGGAGGCCAGCGATGAGTAGCCGCTCACCAGCAGCACCAGCAGCCAGGTGCCAATCACGGCGCCCCCCATGGTAAAGCCGATGGGCATCATGGTGCCAAGAGCGGTGGCGACCCCTTTACCACCACGAAAATGAAAGAAGATTGGATACATATGGCCGAGACAGGCGGCGACCCCGATAAAGCCGAGGTAGACGGGTTTGATCTGCAGATACCAGGCGAGATAGACGGGCACAGTGCCCTTGAGCACATCGAGCAGCAGCACCACCAGCGCCGCCATCCGGCCACCGAGGCGCAGAACATTGGTTGCCCCCGGATTGTGGGAGCCATGATCCCGCGGGTCGGGAAGACCGGAGCAACGGGAGACCAGCACAGCACTGGATAGTGAACCACCCAGGTAGGCCAGAATAATCATCAAAATCGTCAGGGCCGTCATCTTGGTCGTTTTTACCACGATATGAATGGGGTATGATGCGGGCCACATACGCTGGCATGGGCCCATGCCCACCCAGAGCGCCTCGGCAAGCCTGTTGCCCGGCCAGCATCCCTGCGCTGTCATCACAGCCCATCAAGAGTAAAGAAGAAGTACAGTCATGGACAAGGTGTTTATTCGCGGACTCGAAGTTTTGACCACCATAGGTGTATATGAGTGGGAGAAGGGCATTCGCCAAAAGCTCCGTTTTGACCTCGAGATGGGGTTCGACAACCGCCCCGCGGCAGCAACCGACGACATCAATCTGGCACTGGATTATGCCGACCTCTCCAACAAGATTTGCGAGCATGTCAGCGGCAAGGTGGTTGAACTGGTCGAAACCATGGCCGAGCAGGTCGCCATGCTGGTTCTGACCGACGAGCGGGTACAGTGGGTCAAGGTGACCCTCACCAAGCCGGGCGCCGTGCCCAATGCCGCCGGGGTCGGCGTCGAGATCCTGCGCCATCGCACGCCGGCCGCGAGCAGCAACTGATGACCACCATCTATATCAGCCTCGGCTCCAACATCGAGCGGGATCGCCATATCCGTGCCGGACTCGATGCCCTGCACGCCGAATTTGGCGAGCTGCGGGTCTCCCGGGTATTCGAGAGCGAGGCGGTCGGCTTCAACGGCCGCCCCTTCTACAACCTGGTGGCGGCTGCCGAGACCGATCTGCCGCTGGCCACCGTCTGCCAGCGACTGCGGGCCATGGAGTTCGCCCACGGCCGCGAGCCGGATGCCAAAAAGTTCGCCCCGCGCACCCTGGATCTCGATCTGCTGCTCTATGGCGATCGGGTCTGCGACACCCCGCTGGTGCTGCCGCGCGGTGAAGTGCTCACCAACGCCTTCGTGCTGTGGCCGCTGGCCGAACTGGCCCCCAATCTGCGCCACCCCGTCGATGGCCGCACCATGGGCGAGCTGTGGCAAGCCTATGACAAGGCCTCCCAGCAGCTGTGCCCTATTCCCTTTCACTGGGAAGCGTGCGAATTGCAGCATCACTGATCCGCAAGGGCGCCTCACGGCGCCCTTGTGGTTTCCACAGACAGGGTTGCTTATCACGGATAAGAAAGTGTCATTGGGCCTGACCCTGCGAGGCTGGCAGGATAACGCCCACTACAGGAGAACCCCATGCCACTCGATACAATTCACCACTTTAACTGCCAGCTGCTGGCAGAACTGCCCCACCAGCACTATGAGCATGAACCCATTCTCGACTACGCCACCGATGAAAAGGTCAAGGCCCGCCTCGGCTGGCAGGCGGAGTTCAGCAAGACCCTGTTTCTCAAGTTCAAGGATGGCCGCTTCGCCCTGCTGCTGACCCACAGGGACGGACGGCTCGACAACAAGGCGGTCAAGGCCGCACTCGGTGCCAAGCCCTCCATCTGCACCGCCGAAGAGATGCAGGCGGAGATCGGCTGCCTGCCGGGGGCGGTCTGCCCCTTCCTGCCCCGCGCCGATATTCCGCTACTGGTGGATCCGCAACTGCTCAACCACACAGCCTTCACCTGGACTCCGGGCCACCCGGAGCAGACCTTTCTGCTGGCGACCGAGCATCTGGCCGAGGTACTGGCGCAGCTCCCCTGCGAGGTCAGCTATCTGCCCGCGCCGACGTCGTAGCCCCATCGCGCGCCAGCTGGGCGAAGATCAGCGCAGCCAGCATGGAGAGCAGCCCGACACAGAGGTAGGTAAGGTGGAACCCGGCCAGCCACTGGCCCTCGGCCACTAAGGTGCCCGCTGAGGTGCCCGCCGAGAAGAGCCCGAGCAGGCTGGCGGCAATCGCCACCCCCAAACTCATGGAGAGCTGCATCACCACCGAGAGCAGACCGTTGCCACTGCTGGCCAGGGTCGGGCTGAGATCTTGCAGCGTGAGAGTGTTCATGGCGGAGAACTGCAGCGAGTTGATGGCGCCGAAGATCGCCAGCCACCCCAGCAAGACTCCGTAAGGGAGCTGGTTGTCGATAAAGTAGAAGCTGGCGATCATCGCCCCCAGCAACAGGGTGTTGCCGATCAAAATGCGGCGATAGCCCACCTTCGGAATCAGCTTGTTCACCAGCGTCTTGGTCAGCATGGCGCCAATCACGGTGGGGATCATGGTCATCCCCGCCTTGCTCGGGGAGAAGCCGAGCCCCAGCTGCAGAAACAGCGGGGTGAGGAACGGCATGGCGCCGCTGCCGAGGCGGGCAAACAGGTTGCCCCAGATGCCGATGGCAAAGGTGGTGGTCTTGAACAGGTTCAGGCTAAAGAGCGGCTGCGGTGCATTGGCAGCATAGAGCCAGTAGCTCGCCATCGCCGCCAAGCCGAAGATCAGTGCAAACAGCGCCCAACCGGTGGAGATGCTGTGCTCCCCCAGACCCTGCAAGCCGACCGACACCAACACCATGCCGACGCTGAACATCACAAAGCCCTGCCAGTCGAACCGGGCGGTCTGCTGCCGCAGCTCCGGCATAAAGTGCCAGCTGGCGATAAAGCCGAGCAGCCCCACCGGCAGGTTGATGAGGAACACCCAGTGCCAGCTCGCCACTTCCACCAGCCAGCCACCGAGCGCCGGCCCCATCAACGGGCCGAGCAGCCCAGGGATGGTGACAAACGACATCACCCGCAGCAGCTCGTGCTTGTCATAGACCCGCAGCACCGCCAACCGCCCCACCGGCATCAGCAGCGCACCGCCAATCCCCTGAAGCACACGGGCGGCCACCAGCATGGAGAGCGAATTGGAGGCGGCGCAGGCGAGCGAGCCGAGGGTAAAGAGCGAGATGGCGGCCAGATAGATGCGGCGGGTGCCGAATCTGTCAGCCAGCCAGCCGGAGGCCGGGATCAGCAACGCCACCGTCAGCATGTAGGCGATGATCACCGACTGCATCTGCAGCGGGCTCTCTCCCAAGGTCTCGGCCATGCTGGGCAGGGCGGTGTTGAGAATGGTGCCATCCAGCGCCTGCATAAAGAAACCGACCGCCGCCAGCAGGGGCAGCCACTTGCGCTGGGCATCTGTCACTGTGTGGCTCATTGCCACCTCCATTATTTTTGCGGGGGAGCGGCGGCGGTCAGGAAGAGATCGACACAACTCAGGGTCCAGGCATCCTGCTCGGCAGCACTCTGGGTCAATGGCAGACCCAGCTCACGGAGCATGCGCTCCTTGCCCTGCCACATCAGCAACAGCTGCAAGGCGGCCTGTTCGCTGTCTTGATGGCACAGCAGGCCTTGCTGCTTTTGCTGCTCCAGCCAGTTGGACAGCATCTCGGTCACATAGAGCGGGCCCGCCTCGAAAAAAAGGGTGGCCAGCTGGGCATCGTTGCAGCTGATGCAGGTGCGAAAGATATTGATGGCATCATCGCTCAGGATCAACTTGCGAAAGCTGCGACCAAAGGCAATCAGACTCTCCCGCACATTGTTGCCACGCAGCAACACCTCCGGCATCAGCTCGCTGCTGACGCACTTGCTGCCCACCGCTTCGGCAAACAGCGACTCCTTGTTGGCAAAATGGCTGTAGACCGTCTGCTTGGAGACGCCCGCTTCACTGGCCACCATGTCCATGCTGACCAGATGCAGACCGTGCTGACAGAAGAGCCGCCCTGCAGCATCGAGGATCGCAGCCCGCTTCTGCTGACTACGGGGTGAAATGTTCATTTTTCCTCCACAATCAAACTGGACAGTCTAGTTTCGAAAAACTAGACTCACCGGTGTGATTTGATGTTATGTCAACCAGAGGATGATGTCATGACACTTTGCTTAATCCTGCTGGCGCTGTTACTGAGTGGCTGCAGCCCGGTCACAGAGTCAGAAGAAACACCCGCCCTGACCCGGGTGATCGCCCAGCCGCTGCAAGCCAGCGATCACTACCCGGTGCTGCACCGTTTCAATGGCCGGGTGATCGCTCCCGAGCACAGCCAGATAGGCTTCGAGCTGGCAGGGCGGATCGCCACTCTGCACAAGGGACGCGGAGAGCCGGTCGCGGCCGGCGAACTGCTCGCCACACTGGACACCCGGCTGCTGGCAGTGGAAGCCAAAGAGCTGGCCGCCCGGGCCGCCCAGAACGAGGCCGAGCTGACCCTTGCCCGGCAGACGCTCGAACGACTCACCGCCCTGCGCCAGCAGCAGTTCAGCTCCCGTCAGGCGCTGGATGAACAGCAAGGCAAAGTCCGCATGCTGGAGGCAAGCGCCAACCAGCTGGCCGCAGCCCTCGAAGCCAACCGGGTCAAACAGGAGAAATCACAGCTGCGTGCGCCCTTCAACGGAATCGTAGTCAGCCGCGAGCAGGCATTGGGGGCCGTGGTGGCCGCAGGCCAGCCTCTCTTCTCCCTGACCCGCAGCGGCCAGTGGGAGGCCGATATCGGCGTACCGGTGAAACAGGCCGAGTCCCTGATCGTCGGCCAACACTATCCCCTGCAAAGCGGGGCGCAATCACTGGAGGGGCGCCTGCTTAATCTGGGGGTACAAGTGGACGGGCAGACCCACACCCGCACCGCCCGCTTCCAGCTGACCCGGGGCGGCGAACAGCTGGCAGAGGGGCAACTGATCACCCTGTTGCATCAGACCCGCGAGCCCACCCGCGCCTACGAGGTACCGCTCACCGCGCTGACCCAGGGATTGCGCGGCAGCTGGACCCTCTATCTGCTCAATGATGAAACACCACCCCGGGTGGTCAGTCGGGACGTCACCCTGCTGCAGCAAGATGGCGAGCGGGCCTGGATCAGTGGTGCCCTGAATGGACAGGAACAGCTGGTGACCGATGGCCTGCATAAACTGGTGCCGGGCCAGCAGGTCACCCTGACCACCAGCGTGGCTCATCAGGCAGGCCATCCGGAGCCACAGTCATGATCCGCCCGTTTATCGAGAATGGCCGCCTGCTGTTGTTGACGGTCGCGCTGCTGCTGACGGCCGCCCTTGCGGCATTGCAGACCCTGCCCAGAACCGAAGATCCCCAGCTCACCAGCCGCTTTGCCAGCGTGGTTACCCACTTTCCCGGGGCCAGCGCCGAGCGGGTGGAAGCGCTGGTGAGCGAGCCCATCGAGAACCGGCTGCGGGCCCAGAGCGAGATCAAGCTGATCGAGTCGAGCTCTCGCCCCGGTCTCTCCATCATCAATCTGGAGCTCAAGGATGAGGTCAGCGATGTCGAGCCCGTCTGGTCCAGAGTCCGTGACCGGCTGGCAGATCTTGCCGCCGGACTGCCAGCCGGCGCCAGTGCCCCCAAGCTGGATGATGAGAAGGGCTACCCCTTCACCCGGCTGGTCAATGTGGTCTGGCGTGGGCCGGGCCAGCCACAACTGGATCGCCTCGCCCGCTACAGCGCCGAGCTGGAACGCCGGGCTCGCCAGCTGCCGGGCACCGAATACGTCGAGCGGGTCGGGGCACCGCAGGAGGAGATCGAAGTACGGTTCGATCCCCTCGCCCTCAGTGCCAGCGGCATGAGTGGCGAACAGCTTGCCCAGGCGCTGAGCGGTGCCGATGCCAAAGTGGCCGCCGGGGAGTTGCAAGGCAGCCACAATCGCTTTCAGGTGGAGATCCGTGGCGCCCTCGATACCCTGGAGCGGATCCGCCAGATCCCGCTGCGTACCGGCGAGCAGGGCCAGACCCTGCGCCTTGGCGATCTGGCCGAGGTACGGCGTACCCTGCACCAGCCGGAGAGCCAGCTGGCCTTTGCCAATGGTGAGCGGGCCGTGGTGGTCGGCCTGCGCATGACACAGGATCACCGCATCGACCTCTGGTCGGCACGGGTCGATACCATGCTGGCCCAGCTGGAACAGGACTTGCCGGATAATATCGGCCTCGTCACCAGCTTCGATCAGCAGCGTTATACCGATCAGCGGCTCGACACCCTGCTCATCAACATTGTGCAGGGCTTCCTCATCATAGTGGCGGTGCTGCTGGTGACCTTGGGGGTCAAGGCCGCCATTATCGTGGCCCTGTCGCTGCCGCTTACCGTGGCGTTCTCTTTCGCCTGCATGAACCTGATCAATCTGCCCATTCACCAGATGTCGGTCACCGGTCTGGTGGTGGCGCTCGGGATCATGGTGGACAACGCCATCGTCATGGCGGATCGGGTGCAGTATCAGCGCCGCCACGGCATGGCCATGAGTGCCGCCGCACTGGAAGCCATCGGCCACCTCTGGCTGCCACTGCTGGGCTCCACCCTCACCACCATGCTCGCCTTTATGCCGATCATTCTGATGCCGGGCCCGGCGGGCGAGTTTGTCGGCGGTATCGCCTGGGCGGTGATCTGCTCGCTGCTGGGATCCTACCTCATCGCCCACACCCTGGTGGCTGGCCTCGCAGCCCGCTGGATTGCCAGTGACCAGGGGGGACGCTGGTATCAGGATGGCTTGCACCTGCCCCGGGTGAGCGCCCGTTTCCAACAGAGCATCGCCATGGCGCTGGCTCACCCCTGGCGTACCCTGCTGCTGGTCAGTCTGCTGCCCCTGCTCGGTTTCTGGGTGGCGGGCCGCCTCACCGAACAGTTCTTTCCCCCTGCCGACCGGGACATGATCCACATCGAGGCCAGCCTCTCCCCACAGGCGAGCCTGGCGCGCACCCGCGAGCTGGCACTGGGGATCTCCGCCGAGCTGGCCAGTCTCCCCGAGCTGGTTCGTCAGGATTGGGTGGTGGGCGACAACGCCCCCAGCTTCTACTACAACCTGGTGCCCAGAAAACAGGGGCGGGCCGATTACGCCCAGGGGATGATTACCCTGCAGGATGCCGATGCTGCTGAGCGGCTCATTCCACAACTGCAGCAGCGGCTCGATGCAAAATTTCCCGAAGCGCAGATCCTGGTGCGCAAGCTGGAACAGGGGCCGCCTTTCAATGCCCCCGTCGAGCTGCGGCTGTTTGGCCCCGACCTTGAACAACTACACCGTCTGGGAGAGGAGCTGCGCAGTCTGCTCGCCAATACCCCAGCCGTGGTGCAGACCCGCGCCACCTTGCAGGCAGGGGCACCCAAACTCTGGTTGCAGGTCGATGAGGAGGCTGCTCGGCTGACAGGCATGAGCCTGACCGATGTTGCCTCCCGGCTGGCGGGCGCACTGGATGGCAGGTTGGGCGGCACTGTGCTGGAAGGCACCGAGTCAATCCCGGTTCGGGTGCGACTGGCCGAACCCTTGCGTCAGGATCCGGATGCGCTGCTCAATGTGCCGCTGTCGCTCACCGGCACCGGCCAGCAAGGGGTAGCCAATCTCACCTTGCGGGCACTGGCCACTCCCGAGCTGCTGCCAAGCTGGGGGGAGATCAGCCGTCGGGATGGTGAGCGGGTCAATGTGCTGGAGGCCTATCTGGCGGTCGGCGTACTGCCGCAAACCGTGCTGGAGCAGGTCAAAGAGAGGCTGGCCGCCCAGGCGCTGGCGTTGCCACCGGGCTATCGACTGGAGTTTGGCGGGGAAGCCGCCAAGCGAGATGAATCGGTGGGTAATCTGATGGCCCATGTCAGCCTGGTCGCCGTGCTGCTGGTGGCCGTGCTGGTGCTCAGCTTCAACTCGTTCCGGCTGGCAGGCATCGTCACCCTGGTGGCGATCCAGTCGGCTGGGCTCGGCCTGCTGTGGGTCTGGCTAATGGGCTACCCCTTCGGGTTTACGGTGATCATCGCTCTGCTGGGACTGATGGGGCTGGCCATCAACGCCGCCATCGTCATTCTGGCCGAGCTGAAGGCAGACCCGCTGGCACAGCAGGGCAATCTGCCGCAGATCCGCGATCTGGTGGCCGGTTGCAGCCGCCACATCGTCTCGACCACCATCACCACAGTGGGCGGCTTCATCCCGCTATTGCTGGGGGGCGGCGGCTTCTGGCCCCCCTTTGCCATCGCCATCGCCGGTGGCACAGCGCTGGCGACCCTGCTCTCGTTCTACTTTGTGCCGGTGGCGTTTGTGCTGTTCAACCGTCGCCGTCCTGACCCAGTGCAGGAGAGCTGCAACGCGCAAGATCAGTTGTCGGGCTGACCCAGCATGGCTTTAAGCCGCTCTTCCAGAGTGGGCTCGGGGGCCTTTAAGGTCGCCATAAAGAGCTGCTCGATACCGGCCTTGTCCTGACTTTTCACGATAAACACCAGTCGGGACTGGGCCTTGCCCTCCGGCCAGTCACCCAATGCCTGCAGCGGATAGAGCTGGCCGTGGACGCCGTGGATCACCACCGGCTGGCTCTCCCCTTCCAGCTGCAAGATCCCCTTGAGGCGCAGCAGGGCATCGCCATACTGCGCCTGCACCGCATCGATGGCGGCCAGCAGACGAGAGGGCTTGAGCGGCTCGCCGATACGCAGGGAGAAACTCTCGATGTTGCCGTGCTCGAAGTGGGTGGGCGCAGCTGTGCCCACCTTGGCGGCGAACGGTTGCATCTTCGGCTGCATGGGTGACGCCAGCCCCTGCTTGGGGGATTCGGTGCGCAGCCAGGCCAGCAGCTGACGCACATCGCGCCCCGCCGCTTCGTTGTAGGCGCCGAGCTTCTCCAGCACCTTGGGCGACAGCTCGCCATTGGTCACCTGCTGGATGGGGGCCGCCGGATTGAGTGCCGCCAGCTGGGCTTCGACCCGCGCCAGCTGTTCGCCGTCCACCAGATCCCCCTTGCTCACCACCAGCAGATCCGCCAGTGCTACCTGTTTCACCGCTTCATATTGAGCCGCCAACTGCTGCTCGATATGGCCGGCATCCACCACGGTGACGGTGCCATCGAAGCGGTAGCGCTGGGCGATAAAGCCCTCTTCCCTCAACGTGAACAGCACGGGGGCCGGATCGGCGAGGCCTGTGGTCTCGATAATCAGCCGCTTGAACGGTTTGACCTTGCGCTGGATGGCCTTCATAAAGAGCCCCTGCAACGCCTCCACCAAAGAGCCCTGCACCGAGCAGCAGATGCAGCCGGAGTCGAGCAGCATCACCTGCTCATCCACCTGTTGCACCAGATGGTGATCCAGCCCCACCGAGCCGAACTCGTTGATCAGCACGGCGCACTCACCAAGCTCCGGCTGCTTGACCCAGTGGTTGAGCAGCGTTGTCTTGCCGCTGCCGAGAAAGCCGGTCAGCAGGGTCACTGGGATACGGGTATCTTGCATATCGGTCATGTCAGATCCTTACCGGTTGGCAAACAGGTCGCTGAGCCAGCGGTTTTCAAAACGACCGTGGGGGTCGAGCTCGGCTTTCAACGCCACAAAGTCGTTCCAGCGTGGCAGCAGGGCCGGGAAGTCGTAGAGATCCATCGCCAGATGCTTGCCGAAATGGGGGATACCGCCAAGGGGCACCAGCAGCTGCTGTAGCTCGCGCATCTGCTCCATGGAGCCGTTGACGAAGGTGCCGTCCGCCGCCAGATAGACCAGAAAACCGATCCAGCAGACCGGCTGGCCATAAGCGGCACTGAGCCAGGCCTCGGAAGGGCCGGTGCAGCGCAGGATAAAGGGATAGTGCAACACGCCCGGATTGGCCTGCTGCCACGCTTGCAGAGTCTCCAGCGCCTCGTTCATGCGATGCAGCGGCACCGCCACCTCGCAGTTGATCTGGGGCGCCGGGATCCCCTTGCAGAGGATCTGGTAGACGTTGCCCACCAGATCGGAGGCATCCTTGAAGCGGCGTACTGTCTCGAAGTGCTCACCGGCCAGTGCCTCATCCTTGGTATCTTTCGCCATCTTCTGCAGGGTGGCATCTATGGTGGCGTTCATTCGGGCGTCGATATCGCCATCCAGCAGCAGCGGCTCGCTGCCACCGGCGCGGTAGCGGGCAACCTCCTCATCGGAGGCGGGATCCACCAGCCAGATGTGGCTCTCGCCGGTCCATGCAAACCACCAGCTCTTCACGAAGCCGTGCTCGCGGTTGAGCCGCTCGTTGTGCTCCAGGAGGAAGGGGTAATCGGTGGTGAACTTGGTGCAACGCATGATGCGGTTGGGCACGGTACGCAGGGTGACGTCGAGCAGGATGCCGAGCATCCCCATCCCCATCACGAAGGCGCCGAAGCGCGGGTCACTGCGATCCACCCGGATGATGTCGCTATTGGCCAGCATCACCGTCATCGCCTCCACCGCATCGCAGAGGGCGGACTGGTGCAGCCCCTGGCCGTGGGTGCCGGTGCTGAGGGCGCCGCCCAGGGTCTGGATACCGATAACGCCCGGGGATGCGGGCAACATCCGCTCCATGGCGATCAGCTCGGCATAAACGGTATCAAGGGGCGTCCCCGCCTGATAGGTCACTGTATCGGCGGTTTTCGCCAACTGGCCGCGCAGGTGGTGCAAGTCCACCAGCAGCGCCTGACTGCCCTCGGCATAGACGCTGTGGATGGGTTCAAAAGAGAGGCCGGAGCCGATAAGGCGCAGCTTGCGCTCGGGATGTTCCCGCAGCAGCGCTTGCAGCTCGTCGCGGCTTTTCGGGCGCCACACCTGATCCAGCGCCCCGAGGGGATTGGTTCTCGACCAGTTGAACAGCACCTCCCGATTACCGATCGCCTTGATGCTGTGAAATGCCTGGAACTGAACCGTCATACCGCGCCTCATCTTTTACTGACGTCAAAATGAGCGCCGATTCTACCGAAAAGCGAGCCACAAGGCATGGAAAACAAGCCCCTGCACTCGAGGGGGGATAGGGAGATAGCACTTCCCTACCCTGCCAGACAGGGGCGTGTCCGCCCGTCTGTCACCGATAGATCAGGTGGCGTTCGGGATGCCTCGTACCCCATCTGGCTGCCGGGTCTGTGCCTCTTCCGGCAGCAGCTCCTCGCAGAACTGGCGCAGCGGCATGGGGCGGGCAAACAGATACCCCTGCAGATAGTCGACCCCCTTGGCCCTGAGGTAGTCAGCCTGACGCTCGCTCTCCACCCCTTCTGCCACCAGCGCCAGACCGAGCCGGGTCGCCAGATCGATCACGTTGTCCACGATATGTTCCGAGAGCGACTCGGTACCGATGCGGGCGATAAAGGATTTGTCGATCTTGAGGTAATCCACATGGAACTGCTGCAGGTAAGCCAGGCTGGAGTGGCCGGTACCAAAATCGTCGATGGCGAGTTTGACCCCCATCTCGTCCAGCTGCCGGAACAGGGAGAGGGTCTGGGGGTCTGACATCAACAGTTCCCGCTCGGTCAGCTCCAGCACCAGTACCACCTTGCCGGGGAGGAAGTGGCCGAGGAAGGCGCGGCACTCGGCCAGCAGGGCAAAATCGTGGCAATGGGCGGCGCTGATGTTGAAGCTGATATGAAACCCATCGGGCAACTGCTCCTGAGAGCGGTTCAACCTTGTCGCCACCTGCTTCATGATATGGGTGGTCATGGGGACGATCAGTCCCGACTCCTCCGCTTGCGGAATAAAGAGATCGGGCCGGATCACCCCTTCATTGACATGCTCCCAGCGCATCAGCACCTCGGCGCCCATCATCTTGCCGTCGTGGCTGGCAATCAGCGGCTGCAAGTAGGGAACAAACTCCCTGGCTCGCAGGGCGCGTCGCAATTCATCTGTTGGCGAGCCGGGACGCCCCAGCACCCACCACACCAGCCAGGCCAGCAAAAGCGAGGAAACCGCCAGCCACGACAGCGCCACATGCCGCGCGGCCCACAGCGACTTCCAGTAGACCGGCATGACATAACCTGCATGGATGGTGAAAGGATAATGGGATGAGGTGAGGGCCTGGCTGATCCCGCGATGGAGGGTGGGCGCCTCGCTCAGATAGCGGCCAGACTCATTGAGCCAGGCCGACCCCACCTGCAGATAGAGCGCACTGGATTTTCCGCTCATGGAGAGCATGAAGCTGAGCTGGGTACTGTCGATGGCACTCAAGGCGGCATCCTTGCCCTGCTCGGTGCGCACCACCAGCAGCGGGTGATTTTGCCGCACCCGGTTGCCACTCATCAGCAACAGCTTGCGGCCGGTGTAGATGGAGCCGTCATCGGCATCATTGGCCTCACCAAACAGCGAAGTGCAATTGATGATGCCGTTTCGCACCAGATTGACCGAACGCAGGAAGGGCTCGATGGCGACCTTCTTGCGCAGCACCAGCAGGTTGTCGCGACAGGGAGCATTCACCAAGGGCAGCACGGAGCGATTGGCCTGCTCCGCATGATCCAGCATCGACTCCATCAGGGTTCTGGCCTTGTGGGCCGAGGCGCTGGATTCCGCTTTCAGCTCCTGCACATAATTGCTGTGGATGAGCCAACCTCCCACCAGCAGCGGCAGGGTAAAGACCAGCAAGGCACCGCCGAAGCGTAACCCGGTTCGGGAGAGATCGATCCTGAACAGAAACATAAAGAACCACGCCGCAATTCGTCAGGCCTGCCAACGCAAGCACCCAGTGAACAGATATCCACTTTCCCTCGATAACGATGCCTCATCATTACCGCACATAACCGAACAACATAACCCAAAGCGTTTATAAAACGAACCACCAAACAGGTGGTTGGATCTCTCTAGCAAGGATCGTGCAAACAATCTTCAAAAAAGACGGTGAATAACACACAAATAAATAATGCCGCGTAAATACGCGGCATTATTGGCTTCTTATCGCGCAAATCGCGCAAGAACTCCGTTAAACGGCTTGCTGCAGGATCACCGCATCGGCCTTCTTGGTGTAGGAGGCGATCTCGTTGAAGTTGAGGTAGCGGTAAGTATCTGCCGCAGTGGCATCCAGCGCCTTGGCGTATTGCAGGTACTCCGCCACAGTCGGGATCTTGCCGAGGATGGCGGCAACGGCGGCCAGCTCCGCAGAGGCCAGATAGACGTTGGCACCTTTACCCAAACGGTTCGGGAAGTTACGGGTGGAGGTGGAGACCACCGAGGCTCCTTCCGCTACTCGCGCCTGGTTACCCATGCACAGGGAACAGCCCGGGATCTCGATGCGGGCACCGACGCGACCAAAGATGCCGTAGTAGCCCTCTTCGGTCAGCTGATCCTTATCCATCTTGGTGGGCGGCGCGATCCACATGCGGGTCGGCAGCTCGCCCTGATACTTCTCGAGCAGTTTGCCGGCGGCACGGAAGTGACCGATGTTGGTCATGCAGGAACCGATGAACACTTCGTCGATCTTGTCGCCAGCCACGTCGCTCAGCAGACGGGCATCGTCCGGGTCGTTCGGCGCACAGAGGATTGGCTCCTTGATGGTGGCCAGATCGATCTCGATGATTTCGGCGTACTCGGCATCCTTGTCCGCTTCCATCAGGGTCGGATTGGCCAGCCACTCTTCCATCCCCTTGATGCGACGGGTGATGGTGCGCACGTCGCCGTAGCCTTCGGATAGCATCCATTTCAGCATCACGATGTTGGACTTCAGGTACTCGATGATCGGCTCTTTATCCAGCTTGATGGTGCAACCGGCAGCGGAGCGCTCGGCGCTGGCGTCCGCCAGCTCGAATGCTTGCTCCACTTTCAGGGTCGGCAGACCTTCGATTTCGAGGATGCGGCCGGAGAAGATGTTCTTCTTGCCCGCTTTCTCGACGGTCAGCAGCCCTTTCTGGATAGCGGCATAGGGGATGGCATGAACCAGATCACGCAGGGTGATGCCCGGTTGCAGCTCGCCCTTGAAGCGCACCAGCACGGACTCCGGCATGTCCAGCGGCATCACGCCGGTGGCGGCGGCGAAGGCCACCAGACCTGAGCCCGCCGGGAAGGAGATGCCGATGGGGAAACGGGTGTGGGAGTCACCACCGGTACCCACGGTATCCGGCAGCAGCATGCGGTTCAGCCAGGAGTGGATGACGCCGTCACCCGGACGCAAGCTCACACCGCCGCGGTTCATGATGAAGTCCGGCAGGGTATGGTGGGTCTGCACGTCGATGGGCTTGGGATAGGCCGCGGTGTGGCAGAAGGACTGCATGGTCAGGTCGGCGGAGAAACCGAGGCAGGCCAGATCTTTGAGCTCGTCGCGGGTCATCGGGCCCGTGGTGTCCTGGGAGCCGACCGTGGTCATCTTGGGCTCGCAGTAAGTCCCCGGGCGAATGCCCTTCACACCACACGCCTTGCCCACCATCTTCTGGGCCAGGGTGAAGCCTTTACCGGTATCGGCCACCGGCTGCGGGCGACGGAATACGGTGGAGAACGGCAGACCCAGCGCTTCGCGGGCCTTGTCAGTGAGGCCGCGACCGATGATCAGCGGAATACGGCCACCGGCGCGCACTTCGTCGATCAGCACGTCGGTTTTCAGTTCAAACTGTGCCAGCACCTGTTCGGTGCCGTGTTTGCAGATCTTGCCGGCATAGGGGTAGATGTCGATCACATCGCCCATTTCCAGCTTGGAGACGTCCACTTCGATAGGCAGTGCGCCGGCATCTTCCATGGTGTTGAAGAAGATCGGGGCAATCTTGCCACCCAGACAGACACCGCCAGCGCGCTTGTTCGGCACGAACGGAATGTCGTCGCCCATAAACCAGAGCACCGAGTTAGTGGCGGATTTACGGGAAGAGCCGGTACCGACCACGTCACCCACATAGGCCAGCGGGAAGCCTTTCTCTTTCAGGGCATCGATGGTCTTGATGGGGCCAACGGCGCCATCCTTGTCCGGAGTAATGCCGGGACGGGCGTTTTTCAGCATTGCCAGGGCGTGCAACGGGATATCCGGGCGGGACCAGGCGTCCGGTGCCGGCGAGAGGTCGTCGGTGTTGGTTTCGCCGGTCACCTTGAACACGGTGACAGTGATCTTCTCGGCCAGCTCCGGGCGGGAGAGGAACCACTCGGCATCAGCCCAGGATTGCATCACCTGTTTGGCGTGGACATTGCCCGCCTTGGCCTTCTCTTCCACGTCATGGAAGGAGTCGAACATCAGCAGGGTGTGGGAGAGCCCCTTGGCGGCAAGCGGCGCCAGAGTGGCGTGATCCAGCAGGTCGATCAGCGGCTGAATGTTGTAACCACCCTGCATGGTGCCCAGCAGCTCAACGGCTTCGGCGGCAGTCAGGATGGGAGAGTGGGCTTCGCCCTTGGCGACGGCGGTGAGGAAACCGGCTTTGACATAGGCCGCTTCATCAACACCGGGGGGAATACGGGAGGACAACAGCTCTTTCAGAAAGTCTTCTTCGCCAGCGGGCGGGTTCTTGAGCAGCTCAACCAGGGCGGCGACCTGCTCTGCATCCAGAGGTTTGGCAACCACGCCCTCGGCGGCACGTTCTGCGACGTGTTTACGGTATGTTTCAAGCACGACTAATTCCTCTTTGGTCTTTTTTTGGGGTTCGCCCAGGCTCGCGGCGATCGTCCTTGCGGGACACCCCGTAGGGTGCTCCCCACTATATAAGTTTTAACGACTAATTAAAATCCAAACCCTGTTTACTTATTCACCACAAAATCGTAACCAATTAAACAGACTGGTATTTTTTGAAAATTAATTGAACACCCTCAACCAGAGTTAACAAATTGGCATCATTTCGGCATTATTCGAACGTACTGCCCAATTGCAGATAGAAGACGTCATTGCCCCCCTCCGCCATGCCGTAACCGAGGAACACAGGGCCGAGGAAGCTCTCCACCCCGACATAAACCGAACCGGCGGTAAACGAGCTCTCCAGACTGATATCCTCCCCCTTGTTCCAGACCCCGCCCTGCTCCAGAGATCCACCCAGATAGAGCGGCATCTTGAGGGCACCGAAGTCATTGTCTGCCACCCGATAGATGTAGCGCAGGCCACCAAACAGGCTGTAGCGACCGCTCAGCTGGTAGCGCTGGAAACCGGAGAGGCGGAACAGCCCGCCCAGATCCTGAATATGCAGCGGCACCACCTCTTCACTGCCCGAGCCGCCCCCTTCGAGGATCAGATTGAGGCTGTGCCTGTCCCATGACCAGGGCTTGATCATCGAGAGCTGATAGTTCCAGCCTTCACTGCGACCATCTGCCGACTCGAGTCCATCCACACTGACGTGGGAGTGGCCCAGTTTCATATCCCACTTCACCCCCTGATAGGGGAAATAGCGGCTATCCAGATTGTCGTGTTCAAAGCGGACATAGGGGCCCCACGCCGTGGCATCCATCTCCAGCCCCTTGAAGTTCTTCACATCAATCGTGCCCAGTTGTCCCTCCAGCCCCATCGACAACCTGCTCCAGGGCTGGCGGTTCCAGCCCACCGCCAGATCGCCGCTGAAGAAGGAGTATTCGGAGTCGAGATAGCTTATCGAAACCGTCTCGGGATCCGGATTGGGGAAAAACAGGCGGCGCAGGGTCTGGTCATAGGCCAGACTCGCCTCACCATAGAAGGTCTGGGAGGGTTCGAGCGGGGTATAGAAGTCGGTCTTGATATGTTTGGCCGTGCCCAGCGACGCCTCGGTCAGCCACTCCGCCCCCCACTCGTTGACGTTGGTGAGGGTATAGGACATGCCGACGTTGTAGTTGGAGGTGTTCTCGAAGTCATCGGTGAAACCGAACTGGAAGTTGAGGTAGCCCGGCCCCCAGTTCTTCTCGCTGGCGTCCACCAGCAGCACGTTTTCCCCGTCACGCTCCTCCACCTCGTAGGTGATGCGATCGAAGGACTCCAGCGCGTAGAGGCGGCGAATGCCCGCTTCCAGACTCTCGTTGGTCTGCACCTTGTCCGGCCGCACTTTCAGCATGGCGCGCACCGTCTCGTCGGAGAGGCGCGACTTGTTGATGATCTCCACCTTGTCGATGAAGTAGGCGGGCTGACCGCTACGCTCGGCACGGCGGCTCAGCTTCTGGTTGCGATAGGCGTTGTACTGCGCCTTGGTGAGCGACAGCTTATCGAGTTGCAGCGACACCTTGTCAGCCGCCGCCTCACCGATCTTGATCCCCTCCGGCATCCGGGCAAAATCGGCGATCCCCATATCGCCAAACTCGGGGGCAATCAGAATATCCTTCGGTCCCATCAGCGCCTTCTGCTTGTCGGTGCCCACCTGGGTCATGTAGGTGGTGAGCTGGTCGATCATCGCCAACCCTGACTTGAGGGACTCCCGGGTACGCAGCTTGGCACCGATATCCACCGCGATCACCACGTCGGCCCCCATCGCCTTGGCGACATCCACCGGCATGTTGTTGACGCTGCCGCCGTCCGCCAGGATGTGCCCCTCCCACTCCACCGGCTTGAGGGCGCCGGGAATGGACATGGAGGCCTGCATCGCCTTGGCCAGGCTGCCGTGATCCAGCACAAAGGGGGTGACCGTCTCCATGTCGGTCGCCATGGCGCGGTAGGGAATGGGGAGATCATCGAAACTCGCCTGCACCGGCAGGTTGGAGGTGGCCCCCCGCAGCAGGCTGGCCATGGATTGGCCCTGGAAGAAACCGTCCGGCAACTGGGTGGTATCGCCATTCACCCCTATGTCGGTGCGCAGCTGATACTGTTCGTTCTGCTGCTTTTTACGCAACGACAGCTCGTCGCGGCCAACCTTGTCCTGATACCCCTTGTTCCAGTCGATGGCCAAAGTGGTGCGTTCCACCTCCTCGGCACTGAGCCCCATGGCATACATCCCCGCCACATAAGAGCCCATGCTGGTGCCGACTATGATGTCGACCGGAATCCGTTTCTGCTCCAGCACCTTGAGGATGCCGATATGGGCCGACCCCTTGGCGCCGCCGCCGCTGAGCACCACCGCAATTTTCGGGCGATCCCCCTGTGCCGCCACAGCCAGCAGCGGCATCGCCGCCAGCATCACCAAAAGCAGACGGGTCCATCCCGCACCTAAGCTGCGCATCATATTTTCCATATTATTCAGAGGGTCAGTCACCAAGGATGGCCTCTACTATAAGGGGCCCGGCAGTTAGCGCAACCGTCAATCCGCATCCCGCCTGTGCAGCATGCCGACGGGGCAAGCCGCCACCCCTGTGAGCGCAAACGTAATCCGCAAATAAAGGGCTGCAAGCCTCATGGGTAGCGCCGCGCTGCCGCTAATATGAGCGTCGTCAATCTCAACCTTTTGAGCACCTTTATGCTGGCAACCCTCACTCTTAAACAGAAAATACTGGCCACGGTCACCCTGGCTGTGGTCGTCTCCTGCCTGCTGGTAGGCTACTTCAGTCAACGCTCGGCCCAGCAACTGATCGAAAACCGGATGTTCGAGCAGGAGCTCCCCAACCTGACCCAGCGGATCAGCAAGGAGATTGAACAGGATCTCCACGGCATCGCCCAGGCCGCACGCCAACTGGCCACCGACCGCTTCATCCTCGACTGGGTGGATCGGGGCATGCCCAAAGAGCAGGAGCCAATCCTCATCAACCAGCTCAAGGATGTGGCCAACCAGTATGGTCTAGTGACCGCCTCCTTCGCCGATCGCCAGAGTGCAGCCTACTACAACCAGGATGGCTTTCTGCGCAACCTGACACCCACACAAGACGCCTGGTTCTATGACTACACCAAGAGCCAGAAGGAGATGACCCTCAGCATCTTCCGCGAGAGCAACGGCGAGGTGAAGCTGTTCGTCAACTTCCAGCAGCTCAACGGGCGCGGGCTGGCCGGCTTTGCCAAATCCCTCGACACCATGGTGACCATGGTCTCCAACTTCCGGCTGGAAGAGAGCGGCATCGTCTTTATGGTCGATGGCAGCGGCAAGGTGAAGCTGCACCCCGAGGCCAACCGCATCGAGCGTGATACCCTTAGCAACATTGCCAGCGGTGATACCGGCAGCCTGCTGGCCAAACGCCCCTTTGCCGTTATCAACGCCGAAGTCAATGGCGAGCCCATGGTTCTGGCCAGCAGCTATATCCCGCTGCTCGACTGGTATCTGGTGGCCCAGGTGCCAGAAGCCGAGATCTATGCCGAGCTGGATCAGACCCGCAACGAGATCCTGATGATCTCGCTGGTGATTGCGCTGGCCATGGGGCTGATGGGGATGCTGCTGGCAGGCTCGGTCAGCCGCCCGCTCAACGAACTGGCCCGCTTGTTCAAGGAACTGGGCAGCGGCGATGGGGATCTTACCCAGCGCCTCAAGGTGGAAGGACGTGACGAACTGAGTCAGGTCGCCACCGGTTTCAACAACTTCGTCGCCAAGATCCACGGCTCCATCGAGCAGGTGGCGGAGAACTCCCGCCAGCTCGCGGCCACCGCCAACGAGGTGGCCAACAAGGCGCAGCTGACCCAGCACAACTGTACTGCCCAGCGTGACCGCACCGTGCAGGTGGCCACCGCCATCCACGAAATGGGGGCCACGGTGAGCGAGATCGCCGGTAACGCTTCGCTGGCAGCCGAAGTAGCCAGACAGGCCAACGATCAGGCCGATGCGGGTGCGGTAGTGGTGGCGCAGGCGCGCCACGGCATCGTCGACCTCTCCGGCGAGATTGAGCAGGTGGCCGGGGTTATCGAGTCGCTGGCGAGCCAGACCGACTCCATCGGCAGCATCCTCGAAACCATCCGCAGTATCTCGGAGCAGACCAACCTGCTGGCATTGAACGCCGCCATCGAGGCCGCTCGCGCCGGTGAACAGGGTCGCGGTTTCGCCGTGGTGGCAGATGAAGTGCGCAATCTGGCCAACCGCTCCGCCGCCTCGACTGCCGAGATCCAGGGGATGATCAACCGCTTGCAGGAGCAGAGTGCCCGCGCGGTCAGCGCCATGGCACAGGGACGCAACCAGAGTCTGGAGGTGGTGAGCCAGGCCGATGAGGCCAACGCCGCCCTCGGCCAGATCACCGCCCACATCACCCAGATCAACGACATGAATATCCAGGTCGCCACCGCCACCGAGGAGCAGTCCAGCGTGGTCGGCGAGATCAACCGCAACGTAGAAGACATCAACCAGCTCACCATGGAGACCGCCGATATCGCCCACCAGCTGACCGAGTCCAGCCGCAGCCTGCAGCAGCTCTCCGGTCAGCTGGACAAGCTGGTTGGCAACTTCCGACTCTGACCCCGACCTTGGCCTTGACCTAAGCCATCAACAACAGAGAGCGCCGTGGCGCTCTCTGTTGTTTTGGTGGCGACTAATCCGGCATAGCCGTCAGCCCTTGCCATCCCGTTTGCGCTGATACATCAGCTCATCCGCGCGGGTGAGCAGCTCGGCCAGGGAGACACAGCCGTGCCCGTCATAGCAGACAATCCCGGTGCTGCAGGTCAGCGCATAACCGCAACCACTGTGCTGATTGTGCTCGGCCAACATGGCATTGAAACGCTCATAAGCCAGTTGTGCCTGCGCCTCCACTACATTGGGCAACAGGACGGCGAACTCATCGCCGCCCATGCGGGCAAACACGTCTGCGCCACGAAAAGCCCGCTTGAGCAGAGTGGCAAAGGCGATCAGAGCCCGATCCCCTTCTGCATGCCCCCACCTATCGTTGATCCCCTTGAAGCCATTGAGATCCAGATAGAGCAGTGCCAGTGGCATCTGCAAGCGACTGGCCAGCGAGAGGCTCTTCTCCGCCAGCATCACGAACCCGCGCCGATTGGAGATCAGGGTCAACTCATCAATGGTGGCCAGCTGCACCGCTTCGAGCTCCCGCACTACCATCGCAGCCAGATCCTTGAGCAACCCCACATCCTCCTCGCTCAATTCCCGCGGCACCGTATCGATGATGCAGAGCGTCCCCAGTTTGCAGCCGTTGGCGATCCGCAGTGGCTGTCCGGCATAGAAGCGGATGCCGGGCCCGCCTACCACCAGCGGATTGTCGGCAAAGCGGGGATCCTGCGAAGCATCCGGCACGATAAAGGTCTCATTGCCCATGATGGCGTGGCCACAGAACGAAATGTCCCGCGCGGTCTCGCGGACCTCCAGACCGATACAGGATTTGAACCACTGGCGATCTTCATCCACCAGACTTACCAGCGCGATGGGGACATTGAACACCCGTCGGGCCATGCGGGTCAGCCGGTCAAACCGCTCCTCGGCCTCGGAATCCAGCAAAGAGAGCCGCCGCAGGGTCTCCAACCGCAATGCCTCATCGGGGGGAATGGGGGCTTCTAGCATTGTGCCTCTCTCGTCTGTGCCAAAACCTATCTTTAGCATATGGGGCTTTGTCGAAGTAGGGGCTGCAAGGAGAAAACAAAAAGCCGCTCATTCGAGCGGCTTTTTAGACAAGCGGGGAAGAAAATCACTTTTTCTTCTTGGCCTTGGCGTTCGGCAGGTCGGTGATGGAGCCTTCGAACACTTCGGCAGCCAGACCCACGGACTCGTGCAGAGTCGGGTGAGCGTGGATGGTCAGCGCGATATCTTCGGCGTCCGCCCCCATCTCGATGGCCAGACCGATTTCACCCAGCAGTTCACCACCGTTGGTACCCACGATGGCACCACCGATGACGCGGCCGCTCTCCTTGTCGAAGATCAGCTTGGTCATACCGTCGGAGCAGTCGGACGCAATGGCGCGGCCGGAAGCAGCCCACGGGAAGGTGGCGACTTCGAAGTTCAGGCCCTGTTGCTTGGCTTCCTTCTCGGTCAGACCCACCCATGCCATCTCTGGCTCGGTGTAAGCGATGGACGGGATCACTTTCGGGTCGAAGTAGTGCTTCTTGCCGGCGATAACTTCAGCGGCAACGTGACCTTCGTGAACACCTTTGTGTGCCAGCATCGGCTGACCCACGATGTCACCGATGGCGTGGATGTGCGCCACGTTGGTACGCAGCTGCTTGTCCACCTCAATGAAACCACGCTCGGTCACGGCAACGCCAGCTTTCTCGGCATCCAGCATCTTGCCATTCGGCACACGACCTACGGCAACCAGCACGTTGTCGTAACGAACAGGCTCGGCCGGAGCGTGCTTGCCTTCATAGGAGACGTACAGGCCGTCTTCGCGCGCTTCAACTGCGGTGACCTTGGTCTCCAGCATGATGTTGAATTTCTTGGCGACGCGCTTGGTGTAGATCTTGACGATGTCTTTGTCGGCAGCCGGAACCAGCTGGTCGGCAAATTCCACCACATCGATCTCGGAACCCAGAGAGGAGTAAACGGTACCCATCTCCAGACCGATGATGCCGCCACCGATAACCAGCAGTTTGCCGGGAACGGTTTTCAGCTCCAGCGCATCGGTAGAGTCCCATACGCGGGGGTCATCGTGGGGGATGAACGGCAGCTTCACCGGACGGGAACCGGCCGCGATGATGGCGTTGTCAAAGGTCACGGTAGTCTTGCCGTCGGCACCTTCCACTTCAAGGGTGTTCGGGCCGGTAAATTTACCCAAGCCGTTAACAACCTGAACTTTACGCATCTTGGCCATGCCAGCCAGACCGCCGGTCAGCTGGTTGATAACCTTCTCTTTCCACAGACGGATCTTGTCGATGTCGGTCTGCGGGGCACCGAAGACGATGCCGTGCTCGGCCAGCGCCTTGGCTTCTTCAATCACTTTGGCAACGTGCAGCAGCGCCTTGGAGGGGATGCAGCCCACGTTCAGGCAGACGCCACCCAGGGTGGAGTAACGCTCGACGATAATAGTATCCAGACCCAGATCGGCTGCACGGAAAGCAGCAGAATAACCGGCAGGGCCAGCACCCAGTACTACGACCTGGGTTTTGATTTCTTTACTCATCATGACCTCTTTGTCGTTCTTATATCCCCGGACAGCGCAGTCTTATACCGAAACGGGTGGCTGCAGCCGTGAAAAAAACGGGGCAAGTTTACGATCATGTTAATGAAATGAGAAGTAAAAAGGGCAGGCTCTGGGCCCGCCCTCTCACTTACAGGACCAGTCGACGAATGTCGGACAGCACGCCGTTCATGGTGGTGATGAAGCGAGCCCCATCAGCACCATCGATCACGCGGTGGTCGTAGCTCAGAGCCAGCGGCAGCATCAGGCGCGGCGCGAACTCTTTGCCGTTCCACTTCGGCTTCATCTCGGACTTGGAGACACCGAGGATGGCCACTTCCGGCGCGTTGACGATCGGGGTAAAGCTGGTACCGCCGATGCCACCCAGGCTGGAGATGGTGAAGCAACCGCCCTGCATGTCGGCAGCGGTCAGCTTGCCGGCACGGGCTTTCTTGGAGATCTCGGCCAGATCGCGAGACAGCTCCATGATGCCCTTCTTGTTAACATCGCGCACCACAGGCACAACCAGACCGTTGGGGGTATCTACCGCCACACCGATGTGGATGTACTTCTTCATGATCAGCTTGCTGCCATCTTCGGACAGTGAGCTGCAGAAGCGCGGGTGAGCTTCCAGCGCCTTGGCGGCGGCTTTCAGGATGAACACCAGAGGGGTGATCTTCACGTCTGCCTTCTGCTTCTCGAGCATCGCATTCTGCTCTTTGCGGAACGCTTCCAGCTCGGTGGTATCGGCTTCGTCGAACTGGGTGACATGAGGGATCATGACCCAGTTGCGGTGCAGGTTCGGACCGGAGATCTTCTGGATGCGGGTCAGCTCGACCTCTTCCACATCACCGAACTTGCTGAAGTCTACCTTCGGCCACGGCAGTACGCCCAGACCGTTGCCACCGGCTACACCGGCAGAGGCAGGAGCGGACTCGGCACGCTTGATGGCATCCTTCACGTAGGCTTGCACGTCTTCTTTGACGATGCGGCCCTTGCGACCGGAGGCTTTCACCTTGGCCAGGTTTACGCCGAACTCGCGCGCCAGACGGCGTACCGCCGGAGAGGCGTGTACATAAGCGTCGTTGGCAACGAAATCGGTCGCAGCGGCAGCAGCCTGGGCAACCGGAGCCGGAGCTGCGGCAACAGGGGCAGCGGCGACAGGTGCGGCAGCTTGAGCAACCGGCGCGGCGGCAGGAGCTGCGCCAGCCACTTCGAAGACCATGATCAGGGAACCGGTGGAGACCTTGTCACCCGCCTTCACCTTGATCTCTTTGACCACACCGGCGAACGGCGCAGGCACTTCCATGGAGGCCTTGTCACCTTCCACGGCGATCAGGGACTGGTCGGCTTCAACCTTGTCACCCACGGCAACCATGATCTCGGTGACTTCCACTTCGTCGCCACCGATATCCGGTACGTTGACCTCTTTGGCAGCGGCGGCAACCGGGGCAGCAGCCACGGGCGCGGCAGCTTGAGCCGGAGCAGCAACGGCAGCAGGCGCAGCGCCAGCCACTTCAAATACCATCACCAGAGAACCGGTAGAGACCTTGGCGCCAGCGGCAACCTTGATCTCGACCACGCGACCTGCGAACGGAGCCGGTACTTCCATTGAGGCCTTGTCACCTTCCACGGCAATGATGGACTGGTCAGCTTCTACCATGTCGCCCACGGCAACCATGATTTCAGTCACGTCCACTTCGTCGTCACCGATGTCCGGTACGTGCACATCTTTGCGCACGGCAGCGGCAGGTGCGGCGGCCAGAGCAGCAGCAACCGGTGCAACCACTTCAGCAGGGGCGGCAGCGCCTTCTGCTTCGAAGATCATGATCTGGGAACCGGTGGCAACCTTGTCGCCCACCTTGATCAGGATCTCTTTGACGATACCGGCTGACGGGGCCGGTACTTCCATGGAGGCCTTGTCGCCTTCTACCGCGATGATGGACTGGTCCAGCTCGACCTTGTCACCCACGGCCACCATGATCTCGGTGACTTCAACTTCATCGGCGCCGATATCCGGCACCATAATCTGTTTGGACATTGTGCTTTATCCTCTTGCGTCGATCCGCGTGACTGGCTGATGCCGCCACGCACATCTCGCGTTAACCGTTTTAAATCCTGGCAGGGTCGCGCAGCATGACGGCGCGACCCTTGATCCACTTACGCGTACAGCGGGTTGACCTTGTCGGCATCGATGCCGTACTTGGCGATGGCGTCGGCCACAACCTGCTTGTCTACCTCGCCGCGCTTGGCCAGTTCGGTCAGAGCAGCAACCACCACGTAGAACTCGTTCACTTCGAAGTGACGACGCAGGTTGGCACGGCTGTCGGAACGGCCGTAACCGTCGGTACCCAGCACGCGGTAGTTCTCGGTCGGAACGAAGGCACGAACCTGATCGGCGAAGGACTTCATGTAGTCGGTCGCAGCGATGGTGGCTTCGGAACCCAGTACCTGAGCGATGTAGGGAACGCGAGCTTCGGCTGTCGGGTGCAGCATGTTCCAGCGATCCGCGTCCTGACCGTCACGGGCCAGCTCGTTGAAGGAGGTGACGCTGAACACATCGGAACCGATGCCGTACTCACTGGCCAGGATCTGGGCAGCCTTGCGCACGTGACCCAGGATGGAACCACAACCCAGCAGCTGAACTTTCGCCTTGGCACCGGCGACGGATTCCAGCTTGTAGATACCCTTGCGGATGCCTTCCTCGGCGCCTTCCGGCATGGCCGGCATGGCGTAGTTCTCGTTCAGGGTGGTGATGTAGTAGAACACGTTCTCCGGGTTCTCACCGTACATGCGGCGCAGGCCGTCCTGTACGATCACCGCCACTTCATAGGCGTAGGACGGGTCGTAGGAGATGCAGTTCGGGATGGTGTTCGCCAGGATGTGGCTGTGACCATCTTCGTGCTGCAGACCTTCGCCGTTCAGGGTAGTACGACCGGAGGTCGCACCCAGCAGGAAGCCACGGGCTTGCTGGTCACCGGCTGCCCACGCCATGTCGCCGATCCGCTGGAAGCCGAACATGGAGTAGTAGATGTAGAACGGGATCATCGGGCAATCGTTGGTGCTGTAAGAGGTCGCAGCAGCCAGCCAGGAGGACATGGCGCCCAGCTCGTTGATACCGTCTTGCAGAACCTGACCCTGCTTGTCTTCCTTGTAGTAGGAGACTATGTCGCGGTCTTGCGGGGTGTACTGCTGACCGTGCGGACTGTAGATACCGATCTGGCGGAACAGACCTTCCATACCGAAGGTACGGGCTTCGTCAGCCAGGATCGGAACGATGCGCTTGCCGATGGACTTGTCTTTCAGCATCACGTTCAGGGAACGCACGAACGCCATGGTGGTGGAGATTTCGCGCGCCTGCTCACCCAGCAGCGGGCCGAAGGCATCCAGTGCCGGGATTTCCAGCTTGGTGGTGCTTTCGCGCAGACGGGTCGGCACATAGCCTTTCAGGGCAGTGCGACGGTCGTGCAGATATTTGTGCTCGGCAGAACCGGCTTCGATCTTCAGGTACGGCAGATCGGCCAGCTGCTCGTCGGCCACCGGCAGGTTGAAGCGGTCACGCAGGTGACGCACGGAGTCCAGCTCCATCTTCTTGACCTGGTGAGCGATGTTCTTGCCTTCGGCCGCTTCACCCATGCCGTAACCCTTGATGGTCTTGGCCAGAATAACGGTCGGCTTGCCCTTGGTCTGGGTCGCCTTGTTGAATGCGGCGAACAGTTTGCGAGGATCGTGACCACCGCGGTTCAGGGCGAAGATCTCCTCGTCGGTCATGTCTTTGACCAGCGCGGCAGTTTCCGGATAACGGTTGAAGAAGTGCTCGCGGATGTAGCCACCGTCGCGGGACTTCATGGTCTGGTAGTCACCGTCCACGGTCTCGTTCATCAGCTGGATCAGCTTGCCGGAAGTGTCTTTCTTCAGCAGCTCATCCCACTTGCGACCCCAGATAACCTTGGTCACATCCCAGCCGGCGCCAGCGAACAGGCCTTCCAGCTCGTTGATGACCTTGCCGTTACCGACAACCGGACCATCCAGACGCTGCAGGTTGCAGTTGACCACGAACACCAGGTTGTCGAGCTTTTCACGCACAGCAACGGTCAGGGCGCCCTTGGCTTCCGGCTCGTCCATCTCGCCGTCACCCAGGAAGGCGTAAACGGTCTGCTCGGAGCAATCCTTGATGCCACGGTCGGTCAGGTACTTCAGGAAGCGAGCCTGATAGATGGCGGCGATGGGGCCCAGACCCATGGAGACGGTCGGGAACTGCCAGAAGTCCGGCATCAGTTTCGGGTGCGGATAGGAAGGGATACCCTTGCCGTCCACTTCCTGACGGAAGTTGTCCAGCTGCTCTTCGGTCAGACGACCTTCAGCAAAGGCGCGAGCATAGATGCCCGGGGAGATATGACCCTGGAAGTAAACCAGATCGCCACCATCCTTCTCGTTGCGAGCACGGAAGAAGTGGTTGAAGCAGACATCATAGATGGTCGCAGAAGAAGCGAAGGAAGACATGTGACCACCCAGGTCCAGGTCTTTCTTGGACGCGCGCAGCACGATCATCATGGCGTTCCAGCGGATGATGGCGCGAATGCGGCGTTCCATCTCCAGGTCACCCGGGTAGTCCGGCTCGTCGCTGGACGGGATGGTGTTGATGTAATCGCGATTTGCCTTGGCAGCCACGTCCACACCGCTTACGCGGGCTTTCTCGGCCAACTGTTCAAGGATGAACTGAGCGCGTTGCGGACCCTCTTCACGCAGCAGGGATTCCAGAGAGGCAAGCCACTCCAGCGTTTCTATCGGGTCCACATCGTTCTTCAGGATATCAGACATGGCTGGTTCCTATGTTGTTGTGATTGCACGGCATTGCACGGCGAAGGGCGCAAGCATTCGACAATAAAGCCTTGTGGGATTAGTTTTCCTGCTGACGGATCCGACGCATGGATCGCTGGATCCGGCTGTCTTCCCTCTGCATATCCAACAAGGTGTCCTCGATAAAGGCCAGATGCTCATGACAAGCTGTTCTGGCCCGCTCCGGAGCCCCCGAAAGAATAGCCTCGATCAGATTCGCGCGATGGCGACGTATCTTAGCTACCACTCCCGGGCGGCGATTCAAAATCTCGTTATTCTGCAGAATGTTCTGTTCGAGCATGGGGCTCATGGCCCGCAGCAGGTGCAGCAGCACCACGTTGTGGGACGCCTCGGCCACCGCCAGATAGAACTGGGTCACGGCTGCCGACTCGGCCACCAGCGAACCGAGTTGGCCCGCCTCTTCGATAGTGGTTTGCACCTGACGAATACGCTCGAAATCAGACCCGGTTCCCCGCAAGGCCGCGTAGTAGGCACAGATGCCTTCCAGCGCGTGGCGAAACTCCAGCAAGTCATACTGGGCTTCCGGGTGGGTACTGAGCAGTTCGAACAGAGGATCGGCGATCCCCTTGCTCAGGGCATTCTGCACATAAGTGCCGCCGCCCTGACGGCGATAAAGCAATCCGCGCGCTTCCAGTCGCTGGATGGCTTCGCGCAAGGAGGGGCGCGATACCTGAAACTGGATGGCGAGTTCCCGCTCAGGAGGCAATTTCTGCCCCGGCTGCAGGCTGCCTTCCAGAATCATCTGTTCCAGCTCGGCGACAATGGAGTCGGCCAACTTGGGTTGCGTAATCTTGCGATAGGGCATGAGGCTACTTTGTTAAATTGGTATTACCAATTTTATGGATGGGGCGAAAATTAGCAGAGGCCTTTTGAAAAGTCCACTCAAAAGATGATCTGAGTCAAGAATCAGCCCCACCACTTAAGAGGTAAAGCAGGGGAAACATGATTTAGCTCATAGAAAATGGTCTGACCAATATTCTTGACCACGCTCACAAATAACATTTGCGCAACCAGAGACAAAAATGGCCTGCCAGATAGGCAAGCCATTGATTTTAAAATCCAAACTAAATTTGAATATTTACTTTAGCTGTTTAGTAATTGCCGGTAGTAATCCCACTGGAAACTGGCTCCGGGATCCGTCTTGCGCCCTGGCGCGATGTCGCAATGGCCGACAATTTTTTCGTGGGTAATCGCCGGATAGCGCTCCGAGATGGCTCGAGTGAGCCCCGCCAGCGCCCGGTACTGAGCCTCGGTGTAGGGGATTTCGTCAGTCCCTTCCAGCTCGATACCGATGGAGAAGTCATTGCATGCCTCCCTCCCCTGCCAGCTCGAGACACCCGCATGCCAGGCGCGCGCGCCGAACGGCACATACTGCACCAGCTCGCCATCACGGCGGATCAGACAGTGGGCCGAGACCCGCAACTGATGGATACCGGCAAAATAGGGGTGAGCCTCGGGGTCGAGTCTCCCCATAAAGAGATCGTCGATAAAGGGGCCACCGAACTCCCCCGGCGGCAGGCTGATGCCATGAACCACCAGCAGGGAGATATCATCCGGCGCTGCCCGTTCGTTGTGATGGGGAGAAGGCACCCGGCGCGCCTGCTGGCACCAGCCAGCGGCATCGATAGAGAAACAAGGTTGCGAAGCGAGTTGAGTCATCGGCTACTCGAGTTGGCTGATAAATGGCGAGAAAACGAAGATACCTGATAGGCAATCCGGCACCAACTCACTGAAGCAACGGGAAATGGTATGTTAGGCTGAGTCATCTTCCGCTCGATATGGATGGGGTATGCAGCACACGGCACGCTGGATGTGGTTACTGGCCTGGCTCTCTTTGATGGGCCTGCTGACCCTCTATTTTCACTCCCGCAACCAACCCAGCGTCACCGCCAGCGGCGAGCTGTTGCTGCGGGCCGACCAGAACGGCCACTATCGTCTGGAGGGTGCCATCAACGGCCAGCCGGTGCAACTGCTGCTCGATACCGGCGCCACCCGTATCACCATCCCGCAGCAGGTTGCCGAGCGGCTCGGCCTGACCGCTTATGGCAGCAGCCAGGTCAATACCGCCGCAGGGCAGATCCGGGTTGGCAACGGCACCATCGAAACGCTGGCGATGGGGCCATTGACCTTGTACGATCTGGCCATCTTTATCAATCCGGCGGCAGACGGTGACGAAGTGCTGGTTGGCATGAACGCCCTCGGTCGGCTGGAGCTGGTTCAAAAGGAGCGGCAACTGCTGCTCAGACCCTTGCAGGAATAAGGCATGTTTCAACAGGATGTCAGCCGCGCCGTGCGCGCCGCACTACTCGAAGATCTGGGCGATGCCCTCACCACGCTGGACCAACCGGACGCCAACGCCGATATCACCGCCCAGCTGATCCCGGCCGACCGGATGGCCAGCGCCCGGGTCATCACCCGTGAGGCCGGTGTGTTCTGCGGCCAGCCCTGGGTGGATGAAGTGTTCGTACAACTCGGTAGCGACGTAAAGGTGGAGTGGAAGGTGCAGGATGGGGAAGTGCTCTCCCCCAATCAGGAGCTGTTTCGCCTCCACGGTCCTGCCCGCCAGCTGCTGACTGGCGAGCGCAATGCCCTGAACTTTGTCCAGACCCTCTCTGGCGTCGCCACCCTCACCGCTCGCTATGTGGCTGAACTGGAGGGCACCGACTGCCGCCTGCTCGACACCCGCAAGACCATCCCCGGGCTGCGCACAGCCCAGAAGTACGCGGTCACCTGTGGCGGCGGCAAGAATCACCGCATCGGCCTCTACGACGCCTATCTCATCAAGGAGAACCACATCCTCGCCTGTGGCGGTATTGCCGAGGCGATTAATGAGGCTCGTCATCTCAATCCGGGCAAACCGGTAGAGGTGGAAGTGGAATCACTGGCAGAACTGGAGCAGGCGCTGGCGGCAAAGGCCGATATCGTGATGCTGGACAACTTCGACGTGACCATGATGCGCGAAGCCGTCGCCATCAATCAGGGCCGCGCCAAGCTCGAAGTCTCCGGTAACGTGACACTCGATACCCTGGCCGAATTTGCCGCCACCGGCGTCGATTTTATCTCGGTCGGGGCGCTCACCAAGCATGTACGAGCGCTCGATCTCTCCATGCGCTTTATCCAGCAGTGAGATTCACCCCGCAGGCCTGAGCAAATACGCGACCTAACCGGATAAACAACTTGCAAAAGGCGCCATAGGCGCCTTTTCTTTATGCAGGATCCCTCAGCAAAGGAGTGTAATGACGGACCCGCTTCGCCTCATAAAAAAGAGTCGTTAGAAGCCTCTTATTTTATGATTTATATCATGTTTTTGGTAAATGATAGAAAAGTGGTTAACAAAGGCGGCAATCTCTGTTGCCACCCCTCACAGCTCGGATAAGATACTGACGTGCGGATGATTTTCCACCGACACTTCCCAGGAACCAAGGATAAAAGGATATTTTCCATGAACAGCGAAATGAAGAAACAATCGGGTTTTACCCTTATTGAACTGATGATCGTGGTCGCGATCGTGGCCATTTTGGCGGCGGTAGCACTGCCGGCTTATCAGAACTACACCAACAAAGCAAAATTTACGGCTGCAGTTTCGGCAACAGGACCAGTTAAGACGGAAGCCGAAATTTGCGCACAAACCACTGGTAACTTCGGGTGCTCAAATCTTTCGAATGCAAGCACCTTTTCAGTACCAGCTGGCGTGACCCTGACTCTTAGTGGAAACACAAGTGCAAGTACTAGTATCACTGTAACCACCTCAATGTCTAATCCGTCTGGAGCCTACAGTTTGGTGGGCGCTGCTAGTGGTGGAGTTGTCTCATGGACCGGGACATGCAGTCCAGCTAATCTCTGCTAACTGATGACCTCTAGCCCTAATAGCGGCCTGGCGTTAAGCCTGGCCGCCTCTTCACTGATCAGTGAAGAGGACTCCCAGCGCTATCTGAGCCAGGCCAAGGCTCAGCGCAAACCCTTTGTGACATTTCTGATAGAGAACGAGATCCTCGACAGCAAGGCGCTCGCCGATTTTTGCGAGCTGGAGTATGGGGTACCTCTGCTGGATCTTGCCGCCTTCGACTTGGCCGAGATCCCGCAGAAGTACCTCAATCAGAAGCTGATTGAGAAACACCATGTGCTGCCCATCTACACCCAGGGCCACACCCTCTATATCGCCATGTCGGATCCGACCAATGTCTCGGCGTTGGAGGACTTTGGCTTCAGCTTCGGTCTTCATACTGAAGCCCTGCTGGTGGAGGAGAACAAGCTCACCGCCGCCATCGGCAAGCTGCTGGAGAGCGAAAATGACGCTCTCGGCATGGAGGATATCGACGAGTCCGAGATTTCGGATCTCGAAGTCTCCGACGAAAACAGCCGACTGGACGAAAGCGTCAATACCGCCGATGACGATGCTCCCATCGTCAAGTACATCAACAAGATCCTGATGGATGCCATCAAGCGCGGCGCCTCCGACCTGCACTTCGAGCCCTATGAGTTCAAGTATCGGGTGCGCTTTCGCATCGACGGCATTCTGCATGAAATCGCTACACCGCCGGTCAACCTCTCCAACCGCTTTTCCGCCCGCCTCAAGGTCATGGCACGACTCGATATCGCCGAGCGGCGGCTGCCACAGGATGGCCGCATCAAGTTGAAGTTGTCGCGCAATAAGTCGATTGATATGCGGGTCAATACCCTGCCCACCATGTGGGGAGAGAAGATCGTTATCCGTCTGCTCGACTCCTCGGCGGCACGCCTCAATATCGAGCAACTCGGCTTTGATGACCGACAGAAGGCGCAGTACCTGCGCGCCCTCTCCAAGCCACAGGGGATGATCCTGGTGACCGGCCCCACCGGCTCGGGCAAGACGGTTTCACTCTATACCGGCCTCAATATTCTCAACACCACCGAGGTAAATATCTCTACCGCCGAAGATCCGGTGGAAATCAACCTGCCCGGCGTCAATCAGGTGCAAGTCAACCCCAAGGCGGGGCTCACCTTTGCCAGCGCCCTGCGCTCCTTCTTGCGACAAGACCCGGATGTGGTGATGGTGGGGGAAATTCGCGATCTCGAAACCGCCGAAATCGCTATCAAGGCGGCCCAGACCGGTCACCTGGTGCTATCCACCCTGCACACAAACTCCGCCGCCGAGACTCTGACCCGGATGATGAACATGGGGGTACCGGCCTTCAACATCGCCTCCTCGGTGACCCTGATCATGGCCCAGCGGTTGGCCCGTAAACTGTGCGACCACTGCAAAGCGCCGGAAGTGGTGCCGGAAGCCGAACTGCTGGAGCTGGGCTTTACGCCGCAGCAGCTGGCAGCCGGACTGCGACTGTTCAAACCGGTCGGCTGCAAGGAGTGTTCCGGCGGCTACAAGGGGCGGGTCGGCATATACGAAATCATGCTGATGTCGGAGAACATCGCCAAATTAATCATGCAGGGGGCCAACTCCCTGCAAATCGCTGCTATCGCGCAGAAAGAGGGGATGCGTACCTTACGTACCTCGGGACTGGAGAAGGCTCGGCTCGGGGTCACCAGTCTGGCCGAGGTCAATCGGGTCACCACCAACTGATCCGTGTGCGGAACGACCCGCCGGTTTGGTTGGCAGAGTCTATCAGCCGCGCACGAATACGGAACGGATTATAGTCCGGCCAACAGAGTAATCAGATATTCAAGTGACTGGGCTGGCGCCAAGCAAGAAGGTACCGCCCACCCTATCAGTACCCCGCAGGCATCAAGCCAGTCGGGCACCTTGACCAGGTTGGTGACGCGCAGAGTCCGACTCTGACAACCAACCCCATTGCAGGATGCAAAGATGGCAACCCTAACGAAAAAGAACAATGCCCCCAAGAAAGTCTTCGCCTTCCGCTGGCACGGGGTTAATCGCAAGGGGCAGAAGGTCTCCGGCGAGCTGCAGGCCGACAGCATCAACACCGTCAAGACCGAACTGCGCAAGCAAGGGGTCAACGTCACCAAGGTAGCCAAGAAATCCCAGGGGCTCTTCTCCAAGGGCGGCGCCAAGATCAAGCCGATGGATATCGCCATCGTCTCACGCCAGATCACCACCATGCTCTCCGCCGGTGTACCGCTGGTGCAGAGCCTGCAGATTATCGCCCGCAGCCACGAGAAAGCCTCGATGCGCGAGCTGATGGGGCAGATTGCCGCCGATGTGGAGACCGGTACCCCCATGTCGGAGGCACTGCGCCGCCATCCCCTCTACTTTGATGATCTCTATTGCGATCTGGTGGAAGCCGGTGAGCAATCCGGTGCGCTGGAGACCATCTACGACCGTATCGCAACCTATCGGGAAAAGTCGGAAGCGCTCAAGTCGAAGATCAAGAAGGCGATGTTCTACCCCACCATGGTCATTCTGGTCGCCATCGTGGTGACCTCCATCCTGCTGCTGTTCGTCATTCCGCAGTTCGAGGATATCTTCAAGAGCTTTGGTGCCGAGCTGCCGGTGTTCACCCAGTTTGTTATCGGCATCTCCCGCTTTATGCAGAACTGGTGGTATGTCTTCTTTGGTGGCACGGCCCTTGGCATCTTCCTTTACGTGCGGGCCTGGCGGGCCTCCCAGAAGGTGAAAGACAATACCGACAAGTTCGTCCTCACCATTCCGGTGGTCGGAATGATCCTGCACAAGGCGGCGATGGCCCGCTTTGCCCGTACTCTGTCAACCACCTTCTCCGCCGGTATTCCGCTGGTGGATGCGCTGATTTCGGCGGCTGGCGCCTCCGGCAATTATGTCTATCGCACCGCGGTCATGGCGATCCGCAACGAGGTGGTGGCCGGTATGCAGATCAACGTTGCAATGCGCACCGTAGATCTCTTCCCCGACATGGTGATCCAGATGGTGATGATCGGTGAGGAGTCCGGTGCCATCGATGATATGCTCTCCAAGGTCGCCACCATCTTCGAACAGGAGGTGGATGATCTGGTCGATGGCCTCACCAGCCTGCTGGAACCCCTCATCATGGTGGTGCTCGGGGTGCTGGTCGGCGGTATGGTTATTGCCATGTACCTGCCCATCTTCAAGCTTGGCGACGTGGTAGGCTGATTTATCAGGGCATGGCACCACAACCATGCCCTCCCCCTCATTCAATAACTGACGGTTGGTTATGACACTTCTTCTCGAGCTGGCTCACAGCTTGCCATGGCTCTACTTCTCGCTGGTTTTTCTCTTCTCCCTGATGATCGGCAGCTTCCTTAACGTGGTCATCCACCGCTTGCCCATCATGCTGGAGCGGGAGTGGCAGGCCGAGTATCGCAGCTACTTCGCCCCTGATGAGGAGGCCACTGCGCCAGAGCGCTACAACCTGATGGTGCCGCGCTCCGCATGCCCTCGCTGTGGCCACGCCATCACTGCGCTTGAGAACATCCCGCTGTTGAGCTGGCTCTGGCTCAAAGGGCGTTGCCGCGACTGTCAGGCCCCCATCTCGGCCCGCTATCCGCTGGTAGAGCTGCTGACCGCCCTGCTCTCGGTGGCCGTAGCCATGGTCATAACGCCGGGCTGGGGTACGTTGGCCGCCCTGTTGCTGACCTGGGTGCTGGTCGCCCTCACCTTTATCGATCTCGACAAGATGTTGCTGCCCGACCAGCTCACCCTGCCACTGCTGTGGGGCGGGCTGCTGTTCAATCTGGCTGGTGGTTTCGTGCCGCTGGCAGATGCCGTGATCGGTGCCATGGCGGGCTATCTGGTGCTCTGGAGCCTCTACTGGGCCTTCAAGCTGCTCACTGGCAAGGAGGGGATGGGCTATGGCGACTTCAAGCTGCTGGCGGCGCTGGGCGCCTGGCTCGGCTGGCAGGCGCTGCCCATAATTCTGCTGCTCTCATCTCTGGTCGGCGCCGTGATCGGCATCAGCCTGATCGCCTTGCAAAAACATCATCAGGGCAAGCCCATCCCCTTCGGCCCCTACCTCGCCATCGCGGGCTGGATTGCGCTGCTATGGGGCGATACCATCACCCGCTGGTATCTCTCTACCCTGCTTTGAGCAAGAGGTCCCCATGTATGTAGTTGCTATCACAGGTGGTATCGGCAGCGGCAAGACAACTATCGCCAATCAGTTTGCCGCGCTGGGTATCGAGGTGGTGGATGCCGATGTGATCGCCCGCGAAGTGGTCGAGCCGGGTACCCCGGCCCTTGCCGCCATCGCCGACCATTTTGGCTCGAATGTGATTGATCCGAGCGGTCAACTCGACCGTCGAGCCCTGCGCGAGCGGGTCTTCAGCGACCCACAGGCCAAGGAGTGGCTCAATGCCCTGCTCCACCCGCTGATTCGCAGCGAAATGCTGCGCCAGTGTGCTGCGGCCAGTTCACCTTACTGCCTGCTGGTGGTGCCACTGCTGGTGGAGAACAAACTCACCGGCCTCGCTAACCGGGTGCTGGTGATCGATGTGGATGAAGCCACCCAGATTGAGCGCACCTGTCGCCGGGATGGGGTATCGGCCGAGCAGGCCCGGGCCATCATCGCCGCTCAGGCGAGCCGGTCGGAACGTCTCGCGGCGGCGGATGATGTCATCGAAAACCACAATGGCTGCGAAATGGCGATTAAAACGCGGATTTTGGCGCTGCACGAGACATATCTGGCAATTGCCTCTCAACAAGGCCGCCAAGTGTGAGTACACTAGGCCGGTTTATGGCTGGCCAGGATTAGGCATGATTTACGATTTCCCCCTCAATGAAAAAAGCCGGACCTATCTTCGTCTGGAGTCCTTGTTTTCCCAGATCCGCGACAATCTGGAGAGTGAACAATCCTGGGCACATATCGCCTTCTTCAAGGGGCTGTTCGATCTGCAGGAGTTGCTTGAGCGTGGTGACCTGCGCGCCGACCTCATCAAGGATCTGGAACGTCTCGGCCAGCGTCTGAGCCACTGGGCCAGCCTGCCCGATGTCGATCTGGAGCAGATCAAACTGATGCAGCAAGAGAGCAGCCAGCTCTCTCGCAACCTGCTCAACTCGCCACGCCCGGGTGCCCGCCTGAAAGAGGATCGTCTGCTCGGCTCCATTCGCCAGCGTTTCTCCATCCCGGGTGGCCTGTGTGCCTTCGATGTGCCGCAGCTGCACCACTGGCTCGGTACCCCGGCCATCACCCGTCACCAGCAGATGCAGGGCTGGCTGAGCGACATCAACCTGCTGATGAATGCCATCACCCTGCTGCTGCGCCTGTGGCGTGAATCAGGCAGTTTCAGTGAGCAGGTTGCCAGCAACGGTTTCTTCCAGGACACCGCCGAGAGCGCCGAGCTGATCCGCATCAAGCTGCCGGGCAATCTGTTCTGCTACCCAACCCTGAGCGGCCACAAGAACCGCTTCGCCCTGCGCTTTCTGCCCACCGCAGAACAGCCGATTGGCGACGTGCCATTCCAGCTCGCCTGCTGCTAAGGAGGGCTTATGGTCACCAAGGTAAAGTGTCCGACCTGTCAGAGTGAAGTGGAATGGGGCCCGCAGAGCCCGTTCCGCCCCTTCTGCAGCAAGCGCTGCCAGCTGATCGATCTCGGCGAATGGGCCGATGAAGAGAAGCGGATCCCGGGGGAGATCAACCCAGATCTGCTGCCGGAACCGGAAGAAGGCGATCAGTGGCTATAAGCCCCAGATCACCTACCTCCGCAATATCAAAAAGGGCCGATTGGCCCTTTTTTCATGTTGGTTGATTACTACCGGCTCAAGCCAGCAGACCCTGTAGCCGCGCTACAATCGGGCCATTGGCATCGGGGAAGTGGTAGTTGTTCAGCTCGGCCACCGGCACCCACAGGCACTCCTGCCCCTCCTTGCCGAACGGCTCGCCGCTGAAACGGGTCACCTTCCAGATATCCAGCAATACCTGCTTCTCGGGGTAGTCGTGCTGCAGTTCCATGAAGGGGGCACAATCCAATACCCTGATGCCGATCTCTTCCCACAGCTCCCGATCCAGCGCGGTGAGCAGATCCTCACCGGACTCCACCTTGCCGCCGGGAAACTCCCAGCGATCCCCCTGATGGCGATCGGAGGAGCGTCTGGCGATGAAGATATCGCCCCGTTCATTCTCAATGACGCCAACCGCCACCCAGATCCGTTTTTTCTGTTCCATCAATTACCTCTGTTCGCTTGTTGCCACCAATAACAAGGCGGGCACTTGGCCCGCCTGTTATGGCATAGCGTCGATCAGGTCAACTGACCGTGGCAGTGCTTGTACTTCTTGCCGGAGCCGCACGGGCAGGGATCGTTGCGACCAACTTTCTGCTCGTCGCGCACGAAGGTGGTGTGCCCCTCTTCGCCTGCGGCCTGCTCATCGGCCCGCTGGCTCTCGGCTGCGGCGTGGGTATAGGTGCGGGGAGCGGCTTCCGCCTGCTGGCGCTGCTGCTCTTCCATCGCCTCCACATCGCGCTCCTGCACCTGCACACGGCTCAGAATGCTGACCACGTCGCGCTTGAGGGTTTCCAGCATCTGGGTAAACAGATCGAAAGATTCGCGCTTGTACTCCTGCTTGGGGTTCTTCTGGGCGTAACCGCGCAGATGGATGCCCTGACGCAGGTGATCCATGGCCGCCAGATGCTCTTTCCACAGACCATCCAGAGTTTGCAGCATCACCGCCTTCTCGAAGTTGCGCAGCACCTCTTTGCCGACCAGCTCTTCCTTGTGGGCATAGAGCTTGGTGGCTTCGTCCAGAATGCGCTCGCGCAGCTTCTCTTCATACAGCTTGTCATCTTCCGCCAGCCACTGTTGCAGCGGCAGATCCAGCGCGAAGTCCGCCTTCAGGCGCGCTTCCAGACCCGGCACGTCCCACATCTCTTCCAGAGACTGGGGCGGGATGTACTCGTCGATCACAGCGCCGTAGACGTCGTCACGGATCACGTGGATGGTCTCGGAAATGTCGTTGGTATCCAGCAGCTCGTTGCGCTGCTCGTACACCACCTTGCGCTGGTCGTTGGCAACGTCGTCAAACTCCAGCAAGCTCTTGCGGATGTCGAAGTTGCGACCTTCCACCTTGCGCTGGGCGTTTTCGATCGCCTTGGTGACCCACGGGTGCTCGATGGCTTCGCCCTCTTCCATGCCCAGCTTCTTCATCATGCCGGTCACGCGGTCGGAGGCGAAGATCCGCATCAGGGTATCTTCCATGGAGAGGTAGAAACGGGAGGAGCCTGGATCACCCTGACGACCGGAACGGCCGCGCAGCTGGTTGTCGATACGACGGGATTCGTGACGCTCGGTGCCGATAATGTGCAGACCACCGGCGGCCAGCACCGCATCGTGACGCACCTGCCAGGCGGCTTTCAGCTCGGCAATCTGCTCGCTGGTCGGGTTCTCCAGCTTCGCAATCTCTGCCTGCCAGTTGCCACCCAACACGATGTCGGTACCACGACCGGCCATGTTGGTGGCGATGGTGACCGCACCTGTCTGACCGGCCTGGGCGACGATCTCCGCTTCCATGGCGTGGAACTTGGCGTTCAGCACCTTGTGCGGGATCTTCTCCTTAGTCAGGATGCCGGAGAGCAGCTCGGAGTTCTCGATAGAGACAGTACCAACCAGTACAGGCTGGCCCTTGGCCACGCACTGACGGATATCTTCGATGATGGCGGCATACTTCTCATTGGCGGTCAGGTAGACCAGATCGCCCATGTCCTTGCGCACCATCGGCTTGTTGGTCGGGATAACCACGGTATCCAAGCCATAAATTTGTTGGAATTCAAAGGCTTCAGTATCCGCAGTCCCTGTCATCCCCGCCAGCTTGTTGTAGAGACGGAAGTAGTTCTGGAAGGTGATGGATGCCAGCGTCTGGTTCTCGTTCTGGATCTTCACCCCTTCCTTCGCTTCTACGGCCTGATGCAGACCATCGGACCAGCGACGACCCGGCATGGTACGGCCGGTATGCTCGTCAACGATGACGATTTCGTCCTTCTGAACGATATAGTCAACGTTGCGTTCGAACAGGGTATGAGCACGCAGACCAGCGTTCACGTGGTGCAACAGACTGATGTTGGAGGCGGAGAACAGGGAATCGTTCTCATCCAGCAGCCCCTCTTTCTTGAGCAGCTCTTCCACGAAGATCTGGCCGTTTTCGGTCAGCAGGGCCTGACGGTTCTTCTCGTCTACCGTGTAGTGACCGTCACCGGTGTACTCCTCGGTATCTTCCTTGTCCTGCTTGACCAGCAGCGGGATCAGCTTGTTGACGCGGATATAGAGCTCTGAGCTGTCTTCGGCCGGACCGGAGATGATGAGCGGAGTACGGGCTTCATCGATAAGCACCGAGTCCACCTCATCCACCAGCGCGTAGTTGAGCGGACGCTGTACCCGCTGCTCCGGCGAGAACGCCATGTTGTCGCGCAGGTAGTCAAAACCAAATTCGTTGTTGGTACCGTAGGTGATGTCGGCGGCGTAGGCGTCACGCTTCTGTGACGCATCCATACCTGGCACGTTGCAGTCGACGGTCATGCCGAGGAAGGCGAACAGCGGGCGGTTCGCCTCCGCATCACGCTTGGCCAAATAGTCGTTCACCGTTACCACGTGCACACCCCGGCCGCTCAGGGCGTTCAGGTAAGCTGGCAAAGTCGCCGTAAGAGTCTTACCTTCACCGGTTTTCATTTCCGCGATGCGGTTGGAGTTCAGCACCATGCCGCCGATCAGTTGCACATCGAAGTGGCGCATGCCAAACACCCGCTTGGAGGCTTCACGCACGGTCGCGAACGCTTCCGGCAGCAACTGCTCCAGGGTCTCACCCTGCTCGATACGCTGACGATATTCAGCCGTTTTGGCCTGCAACTCGGCATCGGACAGAGCCTCGAACTGCGGCTCCATGGCATTGATCTGTTTTACAATTTTGCGCAAAGCCTTGAGCGTTCTGTCGTTCCGGCTGCCGATAATCTTGGTAAGCAGTGTGCTAATCATGGGTACCAACTATTTCTGGTTATAAAAGCGTTCCGTCACTGGAACCTGAAGAAAAAAACCTAACCCCGTCTGGCACTGAGAAAGCGTGCGGGGTTGACCTGACGACCATCTTTCAACACTTCGTAATGCAGATGGACCCCGGTCGCGCGACCGGTGCGTCCCATCAAGGCAATCTTCTGACCCTGATCAACCAGAGTGCCCACCTCGACCAGCAACTTGGAGTTGTGGGCATAGCGGGTGACCAGGCCATTGCCGTGATTAATCTCCACCATATTGCCAAATTCCGGATGACGGCCCGCCCAGCTGACAATGCCGGGCCCGGTGGCCAGAATCGGGGTTCCGGGTTTGCCACGGAAATCGACCCCTTTGTGCATCTTGGCACGCCCGTTGAACGGATCGACCCGTCCACCAAACCCGGACGAGACCCAAACTCGCTCCTGTTTGACTGGCGTGCCGGAAATAAAACCGGCATCGGTGATATGGTGATTCATGATGAAAGATTCAAGTACCGACAGCTGCTCTTCGCGGCTGCTGAGCTGCTGGCTGAGGTGTTTCATCGAGGCTTGCAGCTCGTTGAGGCTCACTTCCAGCTCTTCATCATAAGAAGGACCGCCCATGGGGGGCAGCTCTTTGAAATTGAACTCGTCGGGATCGAGATCGGCCTGCTCGGTCAATCGTTCGCCGAGGGCATTGAGACGGCCAAGCTGGCCTTGCATAGTGCCCACCTGAGCAGCCAGCATTGCCAACTGTTCACGGGCTTCGTCGCCACTCTGGTCGACGGACTGTTGCTCGGCAACGGCAAGCGCCACTTCCAGCGCCTCCATTTTTTGGTGCCAGCTCTGCCAGAGCCAACCACCACCAAGGGCCAACAGGGAGAAGAGAATACCGCCGACCCAGGCCAGACGTTGTTTGGGCAGGTGCAACTTGCGTCGCTGCTTGCCGTGGAGGATCAGGGTAATGCTCATAGAAATCAGTCTGCTCGGTCAGGTGCGGCCAGGAGCCTGCACGGGAAATAAAACCGGGAGATAATCGGTATTAAAGGATGGAGTAAACAAATGACGGAACGTCGGTGCGGAGAGAGGACCGACGTTCCGTTGCACAGCTATCAGGCCAGAACCAGACCGTTATCGTAGTAAGCGATAGGCGCTTTGTCGCCCTCACCCTCGAAGGTCACCAGTTCCCAAGCCTCCTGCTCGGCCAGCAAGGCACGCAGCAGCTTGTTGTTCAGGGCATGTCCGGTCTTGTAGGCACGGAACTCACCGATGATGCTGCGGTTACACATATAGAGGTCACCGATCGCGTCCAGCATCTTGTGCTTGACGAACTCGTCCTCATAACGCAAACCGTCTTCGTTCAGCACCCGATAGTCATCCAGTACCACGGCGTTTTCTAGGCTTCCGCCCAGCGCCAGGTTCTGGGAACGCAGGTACTCGATATCGCGCATGAACCCGAAGGTACGGGCACGGCTGATCTCTTTCACGAAGGAGGCACCGGAGAAATCCAGTACGCAACGCTGATTGCGCCCTTCAAAGACCGGATGCTGGAAATCGATCTCAAGATCCATCTTGAAGCCGTTGCGATAGGGGTGGAATTCCGCCCACTTGTCGCCGTCTTCAACCCGGATGCTCTTCTTGATCCGCACAAACTGCTTGGCAGCATTCTGCTCACGGATCCCGACTTCCTGCAGCAGGTAGATAAAGGGATGCGCACTACCGTCCATTACCGGGATCTCGGGTGCGTCAACCTCGACGTAGAGGTTGTCGATCCCCATCCCGGCCAGCGCGGCAGAGAGGTGCTCAATGGTAGAGACACGGACACCGGCTTCGTTGACCAGAGCGGTACAGAGCACAGTATCGCGCACCTGATCGGCATTGGCTGGCAGCTCCACCACAGGATTCAGGTCGGTACGCAAGTAAACGATCCCTGTGTTCACAGGCGCCGGACGGAACGTCATGGTGACTTTCCGGCCCGAATGCAGGCCGACACCAGTCGCCTGTACACTCGTTTTCAAGGTTCTTTGTCTAATCATGGGTGTACCCTAAACAGCTTAAAATCCGGACCAGATGGTCGTTGGCAGGCCATCTTAGCACATTCCTTGAACAACAAACAAACGAGAGCCATAAGAGGCTTAGTCAGCTTGCTTGCGCAGGAACGCCGGAATATCCAGGTAATCCGGTTCACGACGAGCTTGCGGCTCGGCGTTGACCACCTTGGCCGGGGCTTCGTCCATCACGCGGCCTTGCATCATGTCGCTAACCAGCGGCTGACGCACCGGGCGCTCTTGCACCTGGCTGCTCTTGACCAGCGTGATGTCCGGCTTGCGCTCGGCACCGATACCGGTAGCAACCACAGTCACACGCAGCTCGTCGTGCATTTCCGGATCGATTACGGTACCCACAACTACAGTGGCGTTCTCGGAAGCGAAGGCCTTGACCGCGTTACCCACGGTTTCGAACTCTTCGATGGTCATGTCCATGCCGGCGGTGATGTTGACCAGGATGCCACGGGCACCAGCCAGATCCACATCTTCCAGCAGCGGGCTGGAGATGGCTTTCTCGGCAGCTTCTTCGGCACGGTCATCACCGGAAGCGGAACCGGTACCCATCATGGCGGTACCCATTTCGCGCATTACGGTACGCACGTCCGCGAAGTCGACGTTGATCAAGCCCGGGCGGGTGATCAGCTCGGCAATGCCCTGTACCGCGCCAAGCAGTACATCGTTGGCCGCCTTGAAGGCATCCAGCAAGGAGATACCGCGACCCAGCACCTTCAGCAACTTGTCGTTGGGGATGGTGATCAGGGAGTCGACGTTCTTGGAGAGCTCTTCGATACCGTGCGCGGCGAAGCCCATCCGCTTCTTCCCTTCGAAGGAGAACGGCTTGGTCACCACAGCAACGGTCAGGATGCCCATCTCGCGTGCCACTTCGGCCACGATCGGCGCAGCACCGGTACCGGTACCACCACCCATACCGGCGGCGATGAACACCATGTCGGAACCGGTCAGCAACTCACGCAGTGCTTCGCGATCTTCCATGGCCGCATCACGACCCACTTCCGGATTGGCACCGGCGCCCAGACCCTTGGTGATGCCACCGCCGATCTGCAGGGTAGTGTTGGCGCTGGAGTTGCGCAGTGCCTGGGCATCGGTGTTGACGGTAATAAACTCAACACCCTCAATATTTTGACGAACCATGTGCTCGACAGCGTTACCGCCGCCGCCACCTACACCGATCACTTTAATGACGGCTTCGTCAGTGTGGCTATCCATAAATTCAAACATGTTGTCTCTCCGCTTTATTTGCCTGACTCAGCAAAATTCTTAGAACTCGCCACGCAGCCAGTTGCTAACCCGTTTGACCAGGCCACCGACGCTTGCCTTGGCGGCATATTCTTTGTTGCTACCTGTGGCTTGATGGGTGCGGCCATATTGCAGCAACCCGACCGCAGTCGAGTACACCGGTGCCTGCACGTAATCACTCAAACCACGTATGTTCATGGGCTCTCCCACCCGGACCTGGCTCTGGAAGATCTGCTCTGCACACTCCACAATACCTTCAATCTGGGCAGCGCCGCCGGTCAAGACCACACCGGCTGCCAGCTGATGCTTGACCCCCTGCGCTTTCAACTCGCTTTGTACCCGCACCAGCTCATCATTCACCATGGAGAGCAACTCGGTGTAACGGGGCTCAATCACTTCAGCCAGTGTCTGCCGTTGCAGGCTGCGCGCCGGACGACCGCCGACACTGGGTACTTCAATATTGTCTTCCTTGCTGACCAGACGGCCGAGGGCGCAACCATAGCGCACCTTGATCGCTTCCGCGTCGAGCGGCGGCGTGCCGAAGGCGTAGGCGATGTCGCTGGTCACAGTGCTGCCAGCGTACGGGATCACCTTGGTGTGGCGCAGGGCACCGCCGGTAAACAGCGACATGTCCATGGTACCGCCACCGATGTCCACCACGCAGACACCCAGCTCTTTCTCGTCTTCGGTCAACACCGCATAACTGGAGGCCAGTGCGGAGAAGATCAGTTGATCCACACGCAAACCGACCTTCTCCACACATTTCTCAATGTTGCGGGCCATATCGTTATGGCAGGTGATCAGGTGAACCTTGGCTGCCATCCGCACACCGGAGAGGCCGACCGGATTCTTGATCCCTTCCTGATAATCGATGGCAAACTCCTGAGGCAGCACATGCAGCACGCGCAGCTCGTCGGAGAGGCGAACCGACTTGGCGGTGTGGATCACGTTGTCTACATCCTCCTGGGTCACCTCTTCATCGGAGATGGGCACCATGCCGGTCTCGTTGCGGCAATCAATATGCTTGCCGGACAACCCCAGATAGACCGAGCTGATCTGGCAATCTGCCATCATCTCGGCCTCTTCCACCGCGCGGCGCAGTGACTTGACCACGGAGTCGAGGTCATTGACCCCACCCTTCTCCATTCCGCGAGAAGCGTGACTGCCCATACCGATGACGTTCAGCTCACCGTCCGGCAATACTTCCCCGACCAGAACCGCCACCTTGGTTGTGCCGATATCCAGTCCGACAATCAAATTCCTATCTGCGGTGTTGGTCATGCACTTTCTCTTCGCTCTTCTTCCAGCCAACTGCCATTCCGGTGTCGTATCGAAGATCCACGTAGGCGACTTGCGCACGGGGTTCGATAACCGGGAAGGCATCGATAAACCGCTGCAGCCGGAGCGCAATGTCATTGCGTCCCAGGAACAGCTTGATATTGCCATCCAGGGTCAGTTCCCAGGCATGGCGGGGGGTCAGATTCACCCCCAGCAACTTGTATCCCTTGGCAGCCAGTTGCGACTCGTACTGCCGACTCTCTTTCAACACCCGGGCGGCCTGGTCATCCGGCCCTGACAGCTGCAACAGCGGCGTCTTGACCCGATCCGGGGCACTGAATACCTTGCCCTTGGTGTTGACGAAGCGGTTGCCATTCCAGCGCGCCGCCACATCTTGTTCCGTGAGGTAGATCTTGATCTTGTTCGGCCACTTCTTTCGTACCGAGACCGAGGCCACCCATGGCAAGGCATTGAGCCTTGCCTGCAATTCGTTGACGTCCAATTCGAAGAAGTTGCGCAGCTCGGCGCCATCCAGCACGGCCATCCGCAGCTCTTCGGTTTGCAAATACTGGTGTTGCCCCTGCAGCAACAGCTCGCTCATGGGCAACCGGTTGGCATCTGTCAGCCAACCTTTAACATCCAGCGCCGTCCGGTAGCAGCCCCATATCACCAGCAGGAAAAATGCTACCCCTGCGATGAAGCCACCCTTGGTGCGCCCCTGTGCCCTTGCCTCCACCCGATCGATCCCCGTGTAACGCGCTAAACCGGCCTTTGACAGACCGGTTCGCCATTATATAGGCCCCGGCTTGGCGGTCAAAATACTCATTGGGCCCTCAGGCGCCAGATTTCATGCTATCTATGCTCAATTTCATCTCTCCGAGGCGACGGGCCAGCGCCCCGACGTTCCCGGCGCCTTGAGTCAGCACCAAATCCCCCTCGCCGATCAGGTCGGCCAGCACGGCTGGCACGTCATCTGGCGTGGCGACGAAGATGGGTTCCAGGTTGCCACGCGAGCGAATGGAGCGGCACAGTGCCCGTCCATCAGCGCCCGGGATCGGCTCCTCACCGGCAGCATAAACCTCCAGCATCACCAGCACGTCTACCTTGGAAAGCACATCGGCGAAGTCCTCGTAGAGGTCGCGGGTGCGGGTATAACGGTGCGGCTGGAACACCATCACCAGACGCTTCTCGGGCCAACCGGCACGGGCGGCATTGATGGTGACCTTCACTTCGCTCGGGTGGTGACCGTAATCGTCCACCAGCATCGCCTTGCCGCGACCAGTGTCAAACTCGCCATACTGCTGGAAGCGACGACCGACCCCTTCAAATTTGGCCAAAGCAGAGATGATGGCCTCATCGCTGACACCGTCCTCTGTCGCGACAGCTATCGCCGCTGCGGCGTTCAATGCGTTGTGAATACCCGGCAAATTGAGGGTCACCTGCAGCTCACCGGCCTCTTTGCGGCGAACACGGAAGCAGCTGTGGTTGGTGGTCTGGACAAAATCCAGCACCTGCACGTCGGCATCATCAGAGAGACCGTAGGTCAGGGTCGGGCGGGCAATCTCGGGCAACATGCCACGGATCACCGGATCATCGATGCAGACCACCGCCAGTCCGTAGAAGGGCAGGTTGTGCAGAAACTCGATGAAGGTGGCCTTCAGCTTGGAGAAATCACCGCCGTAGGTATCCATGTGATCCGCTTCGATGTTGGTCACGATAGAGACCATCGGCTGCAGATGCAGGAAGGAGGCGTCGCTCTCGTCCGCCTCGGCAATCAGATAGCGGCTGCTGCCCAGGCGGGCATTGGTGCCGGCGCTGTTGAGCAGGCCACCGATGACGAAGGTCGGGTCCCGGTCCGCTTCGGCATAGATGCTCGCCACCAGACTGGTGGTGGTGGTCTTGCCGTGAGTACCGGCGATGGCGATGCCGTGGCGGAAACGCATCAACTCGGCCAGCATCTCGGCGCGGCGCACGACCGGGATCCGCAGTTCGCGGGCAGCCAGCAGCTCCGGGTTGTCCTGCTTGATGGCGGTAGAGACCACCACCACGCTGGCACCCTCAACGTGTTCGGCACTGTGGCCGACAAAGATGTGAGCACCCAGTCCGGCCAACCGCTCGGTTACGGCGTTGCGAGCCAGATCAGAACCCGTTACCTGATACCCTTCGTTGGCAAGCACTTCGGCGATCCCGCCCATACCGGCACCACCGATGCCGATAAAGTGGATGCGACGCACGCGGCGCATTTCGGGGATCACAGTACGCAGTTTTGCCAGTTCAACCTTGGTCATAATCGTCTCTTTAGTCTGCCGCAGGCTGTGTGCTGTCACACGGCGGCATCAATATAGTCAGGTACAAGGCTGCACGGTGTCATCGCTGCAACCTTGCTCATCAATCTTTACCACGCAGCCCGGTTGCGAGCTGTTTGCACTCATCTGCAACCCGCTCGGCCGCATCGGTGATGGCGACGCGGCGAGCCGCTTTCGCCATGTTAAACAGGGTCTCTCTGCGACCTGCCAACCAGGTCAAGCGTGCCGCCAGTGAGGCTGTGTTCAGCTCGGACTGGGGCAGAAACTCGGCCGCACCGCCGTCGACCAGTGTCAGGGCGTTACGGGTCTGATGATCATCCACCGCATGGGGCAGCGGCACGAAAATGGCGGCCACACCGGCGGCAGCCACTTCGGAAACAGTCAGCGCACCGGCACGGCAGACCACCAGGTCGGCCCAGGCGTAGGCGCTGGCCATATCCTTGATAAATTCGCTCACCTCGGCATTGATGCCGTGCTGGGCATAGGCAGCAGAGACAGTCTCGGCATTGCCCTTACCACACTGGTGACGCACTTCAATGGGCACGCCGGATGCCGCCACCGCAGCAGGTACCTGCTCGTTGAGCACCCGCGCCCCCAGACTGCCGCCGACGATCAGCAGATGCAGTGGCTCATCCCCGCTGCGCAGTTGCGGATCCGGCAGGGCGACCACTTCGGGACGCACCGGATTACCGACCACGGCGGTACGACGGCTCGGCGCGAAGGCACCCGGAAATGCCATCAACACCCGCCTGGCGATACGCGCCAGCAGCTTGTTGGTCATGCCAGCAGCAGCATTCTGCTCATGGAGCAGCAGCGGGATGCCGGAGAACCAGGCCGCCACGCCACCCGGGCCGGAAGCAAAACCGCCCATGCCGAGCACCACATCAGGGCGAACGGTCTTGAGCACCTGACGCGCCTGCAGGATCGATTTGACGATGCGATAGGGCGCCACCAGCAGTCGTTTGATGCCGTTGCCACGCACCCCCTGAATATCGATGAAGGAGATGGGATAACCGTGGGCGGGCACCAGCTCCGCCTCCATCCGGTCGGCAGTGCCGAGCCAGTGGACAGTCCAACCCTGGGCCTTCAGACGATCGGCCACGGCCAGACCTGGGAACACATGCCCACCGGTACCACCTGCCATCACCAACAGAGTCTTGCTCACTAAACCTCCCGCACGCGCGCCTGGGCTGTCGCCTGACGCAACTCAAAATCGATTCGAATCAACATGCTCACCGCCACCGACATGATGATGAGACTGGAACCACCGTAACTCACCAGCGGCAGGGTCAAGCCCTTGGTTGGCATCATGCCGCTGGCTGCGCCGACGTTAACGAAGGTCTGGAAGCTGAACCAGATGCCGATGCCGATCGCCAGATAACCGTCGTAGAGCCGCTCGGCAACCAGCGCGCGATGCCCCAGCTTGAGCGCCTTGACCGCCAGCGCAAAAATCAGGAACAGGGCGCCCAGCACCCCGACGTAGCCCAGCTCTTCACCGAGGATCGCAAACACGAAGTCGGTGTGCGCTTCCGGCAGGTACTCCATCTTCTGGATGGAGTTGCCAAGCCCTTCGCCAAACCAGCTGCCACGACCAAACGCCATCAGCGACTGGGTCAACTGGTAGCCGCTGCCGAACGGATCGGCCCAAGGATCCATAAAGGAGGTCACCCGCCGCATCCGGTAGGGCTCGACGATGATCAGCATCACCACCGAACCGAGGCCCGCGCCGATCAGGGTCAAAAACTGTCCCAATCGGGCACCGGCCAGAAACAGCATGCCGAACGAGGTAACGAACATCACCACGGTGGAACCCAGGTCCGGCTGCAACAGCAGCAAGACCGCCAGCACCCCGAACACCGCCAGCGGTTTCAGGAAGCCGATCCAGGCTTCACGCACTTCGCTCTGGCGCCGCACCAGATAGCCGGCCAGATAGACAAACAGCGCCAGCTTGCCAAACTCGGCAGGCTGCAGGTTGAAGGGGCCGAGCGGCAACCAGCGCACCGCACCGTTGACGTTCCGCCCCACCAGCAGCACTAGCACCAGCATCAAGATCGCCAGCAGTAACATGGGGCCGTTGTGCTGTTGCCAGCGCGCCATCGGCACCTGCAACACAAACCAGGAGATACCGAGCGCCATCACCAGAAACAGGGCGTGACGTTTCACAAACATGAAGGGGTCATCCCCCAGCGCAATCCCTTCGGGGATCGACGCCGAGGCCACGATGACCACCCCGACCGCCATCAGGGAGAGCGCCAGCAGTACCAACTGCCGATCGTAGAGACCGGCAGGACGCGCTGGTAACAACCAGCGCTGGAATAGACCTGCTGCTGCGCGAAGGGCGTTCATAGTGCCAGCACCATCTCGGTGAAACGATCGCCGCGCACCTCGAACGACTTGAACTGATCGAGGCTGGCACAGGCCGGCGCCAGCAGCACCCAGTCACCGGGCTTCGCATCGGCCGCTGCTTTGGCAACCGCAGCGGCCAGGTCGGCCACCCGTTCGGTCTGCTCGCCCAGTGCCAGCAGCACCTCGGCATCCTGACCGAAGCAGTACATGTGATCGATCTGGTTACCCAGCAGCGCCTGTATCGGGCCAAAATCCTGCCCCTTGCCCTGACCACCGGCCAGCAGCAGCAGGCGCCCCTTGACCGACTCGCGCACACCGGCAACGGCAGCCAGCGTGGCACCCACGTTGGTGGCTTTGGAGTCGTTGATCCAGCGCACCCCGTTCACCTCGCGCACGAAGCGGGCACGATGGGGCAAGCCCTCGAAACGACGCAGCACGGTAAGCTGAGCCGCACGGGGAATACCGACCGCATCGCACAGCGCCATGGCCGCAAGGGCGTTGGCCTGATTGTGGGCACCGACGATCTTCATCTCGTCCACTGCCAACAGCGGTTCGCCGTGCAGGGTCAACCAGTGGCGGCCATCCAGCAGACAACGGCCATAGCCATTGCAATCGAGACCAAAGCTCTGCCACACCTGACCCACATCGGGCAGGGTCTGGGCATCGTCACGATTGACCAGAATGTGTTTGGAGTGCTGATGGATCTCCATCTTGGCGGCGCGATAGTCGGCCATGCCCTGATAGCGATCCATGTGATCTTCTGAGAGGTTCAGCACCACGGAGGCGGCAGCACGCAAACTGTGAGTAGTTTCCAACTGGAAGCTGGAGAGCTCCAGCACGCAGAGATCCATCGGCTGCTTGAGCAGCTCCAGCGCAGGCGTGCCGATATTGCCGCCCACACCGACATTGAGACCGGCTTCGGCAATCATCTCGCCCACCAGGGTAGTGACGGTGCTCTTGCCGTTCGAGCCGGTGATGGCGATGACCGGGGTCTGGGTCTCGCGCACAAACAGCTCGATATCACCGACGATCTGCACGCCACACTCGGCTGCCGCTTTCAGTTCGGGGGTCGCCAGCGCGATACCCGGGCTCGCGACGATCATGTGCGCCTGCTTGAGCAGTGCCTCGTCGAGACCGTGAATGAGCTCCACCTCCGGCGGCAGTTTATCCTTGCCGGGTGGGTTGGCGCGGGTATCCATCACCAATGGCGTCACGCCACGGCCGAGGAAGTAATCGACACAGGAGAGTCCGGTTTTGCCCAATCCGATGATGATGACCATGGCCTTACCTCACCTTCAGGGTGGCAAGACCCAGCAGTACCAGCACGAGGGTGATGATCCAGAAGCGCACGATGACGCGCGGCTCCGGCCAGCCCTTCTTCTCGTAGTGGTGATGGATCGGCGCCATGCGGAAGATCCGCACGCCGCGCAGTTTGTATGACCCCACCTGCAGGATCACCGAGACAGTCTCCATCACGAAGACGCCGCCCATGATCACCAGCAGGAACTCCTGACGGACCAGCACGGCGATGGTGCCAAGCGCGCCGCCCAGAGCCAGGGAACCAACATCCCCCATGAAGACCTGCGCCGGATAGGTGTTGAACCAGAGGAAACCCAGACCCGCCCCGACGATGGCGGTACAGACGATCACCAGCTCGGAGGTATAGGGCACGTAGGGAATGTGCAGGTAGCTGGCAAAGTTGACGTTACCGGTAGCCCAGGCGATCAGGGCAAAGCCCCCCGCCACCATCACGGTCGGCATGATGGCCAGGCCATCGAGACCGTCGGTCAGGTTGACCGCATTGGAGGTACCGACGATGACAAAGTAGGTGAGCACGATAAACATCAGGCCAAGCTGCGGCATCACATCCTTGAGGAAAGGCACCACCAGCTGGGTCTGTCCCTCATGGGTTGCAGTCGCATAGAGGAACACAGCCACCGCCAGCGCTACCGCGGATTGCCAGAAATACTTCCAGCGTGCGATCAGGCCGTCGGTATTCTTGCGCACCACCTTGAGGTAGTCGTCGGCAAAGCCGATGGCGCCGTAGGCACCCAGCACAAACAGCACCAGCCAGACATAGGGGTTGTCGAGGCGGCACCAGAGCAACACTGAAGTGAAAATCGCAGCAATGATCATCAGGCCCCCCATGGTCGGGGTGCCCCGCTTGCTGAGGTGGGACTCGGGACCGTCGTTGCGGATCACCTGACCAAACTTCAGGATCTGCAGACGGCGAATGAGGCGTGGCCCCATCCAGAGGGCAACCCCCAGTCCGGTGATGATCGACAGGATGGCGCGAAACGTCAGGTAGGAGAAGACGTTGAAGAAGGTGAAGTGCGGGGTGAGCAGTTCGGCCAGCCAGACTAGCATGTGGCTGACTCCTGATGGCCTTTGACCATCTCGACGATATCTTCCATGCGGGAGCCACGGGCCCCCTTGACCAGAATCGAAATTTCCTGATGTGTATTTATCATTTGCGCAAGCACTTCAAACAACGACGCCTTGTTATCGAAATGTCGGCCCGCCGCGGCATCTGCGGTATGGCGACTCTCTTCCCCCACTGTCAGCACGGCATCCAGACCGCGCTCGCGGGCATGACGGCCAACCCGGGCGTGTTGCTCGGCAGACTCCTCACCCAGTTCCCGCATATCACCGAACACCAGCACCTTGAAGCCGCCCATGGCGGTCAGGGCATCGATGCCCGCCAGCACGGATTCCACGCTGGCATTGTAGGTATCATCCACCAGGGTCAGACCACCCCAGCGTTGGACGCAGAAGCGCCCCTTGACCGGTGCCATCTGCTCCAGCCCCGCCTTGACACAGGCGAGGGATGCGCCGAGGGCCAGACAGCCCGCGGCAGCAGCCAACGCATTGGCCACGTTGTGGCGACCCGGGATCGCCAGAGTCAGGCTCAGCTCACCCTGCGGGGTCACCATCACGAACTCGGCGCAGCCTTGTTCGTTGAGTACAAGGTTGCGCGCATGGAACGGCTGGCTCTGATCTTCGATGGAGAAGGCGCAGTGAATGCCGCGTTCCCGCCACTTCGGCCAGAATTCGTTGTCGGCATTGACGATGGCGGTGCCGCCTTCGCTCAAGCCCTCAAAGATTTCGCTCTTGGCGTGAAACACGCCTTCCAGCGAGCCGAAGCCCTCCAGATGGGCCGCCGCCACGTTGTTGATGATGGCGGCATCGGGTTTGGCCAGTGAAGTAGTCCAGGCTATCTCGCCCGGATGGTTGGCACCCAGCTCCATCACTGCAAACTTGTGTTGCGGTTCGAGGCGCAGCAGGGTGAGCGGCACGCCCACCTCGTTGTTGAAGTTACCAGCAGTGGCCAGTACTTCCCCTTCGTTGCGCAGGATGGCGGTTGCCATCTCCTTCACCGTGGTCTTGCCGCAGCTGCCGGTAATGGCCAGCACTTTCGGGTTGATGCGCTCGCGCACCAGTTTGCCGAGGCGGCCCAGTCCTTTCAGAGTGTCGGTCACCACCAGCTGGGGGATGGCCAGCGGCAGTTCACGCTCAACCAGCAGGGCAGAGGCCCCTGCCTGAACAGCCTGCTCGCAAAAATCGTGGGCATCGAAGCGCTCGCCGCGCAGAGCAACGAACAGGGCACCCGCGCCCAGAGTGCGGGTGTCGGTACTGACGACGGTGATCTCGCCGTCGTCACCAATCAGACGGGCATTGAGTACCTGCGCCAGCTCGGCAAGCTTGAGGGTCATCATTTGAATGACTCCAATAATGTGTGCAAGGCGGCCGCGACGGTTTCCCGGTCGCTATAGTGCCGCTTGTCGGTTCCAATGATCTGATAATCCTCGTGACCCTTACCGGCCACCAGGATGATGTCCTGTTTGCTCGCCTGACCGATGGCCAGCGCAATCGCCTTGACCCTGTCGTGTTCCACCTGCACCGCAGCAGGATCGCGAAGACCCGCCACCATGTCGGCCATGATCCGGGCCGGCTCCTCGGTACGGGGATTGTCGTCGGTCAGGATCACGCGATCCGCATACTGCTCGGCCATGGCGGCCATCATGGGACGCTTGCCGCGATCGCGGTCGCCACCACAGCCAATCAGACACCAAAGCTGGCCGGTGCAGTGCACCCGCAGGGCCTGCAATGCCTTTTCCAGCGCATCAGGGGTGTGGGCGTAATCGACCACCGCCAGCGGCGTATCACCACCGCCGAAACACTCCATGCGACCGGTCACCGGCTGCAATTGAGGCGCTGTAGCCAGCAGTTCGTTGAAGTCGTAACCGAGCACCAGCATCACGCCCATCGCGGCCAGCACATTGCTGACGTTGAAGCGCCCGAGCAAGGGGGCGGATAATACACCATTCCCCCAGCTGGAGTTAATCTGCGCACGAAAACCTTGCTGGTGAAAATCGAGCTGCTGCGCCGTTAATTGACGGCCAGAATGGTGTTCAATCGGGCCATCCACACTGAAGGCCACCGCTGCCGGGTATTTTCCGATCCACTTGGCACCCAGCTCGTCATCGCGGTTGATCACCGCATTCGACTCATCGACCAGCTGCAGCAACTGCTCTTTGGCCGCGCCATAGGCTTCCATGGTGCCGTGGTAGTCGAGGTGATCCCGGCTCAGATTGGTGAAAACCGCGGCGGCAAAGGGCAAAGCTGCCACGCGGTGCTGTACCAGACCGTGGCTGGAGACCTCCATCGCCACCAGATCCGCGCCCTGTTCTTGCAGCGCAGCCAGATTGGCTTGCACCTGTACGGCGCTGCCGGTGGTGTTTTCTGCTTCCACCAGCTCACCGAACAGACCGTTGCCAATGGTGCCCATCACACCCGCCTTGCCACCCAGCAGGGTGCGCCAGTTGGCGACCAGCAAAGCGGTAGTGCTCTTGCCGTTGGTGCCGGTGATCCCGACCAGATCCAATTTTTGGGCTGGCTGATCGTAGAAATAGCCCGCAAGAGCAGAGAGGTGAGCGGGCAGATCCCGCATCCCGATACAGGAAACCGGAGTCGATGGTGGGATAAATTCACCATCCTCCTCAAACACAACAGCGGTCGCTCCCTGAGCCACCGCCTGTTCGATAAACCGTCTGCCATCCACCTGATGACCACGAATGGCCACGAAAAGCGAGCCGGGGCCAACCCGCCGACTATCCAGCTGGATATCGGTCAGGGTGAGCGCCGGCGCCTGGATACCGAAGGGGCGCAGTAATGCATCAAGTGCGCGGGACAAGAGAAGCCTCCGTACGGGCAAGTTTGGTGGGCACCGCTGGCGGCACCGCATCGGGACGAATATTGAAGAGCTGCAGCACCCCGCCCATGGCCTCTGCAAACGGTGGGGTCGCCACGGCGCCGCCATAATAGGCGCTGCCTTTTGGCTCGTTGATCACCACCACCATGACGAAACGGGGATCACTGGCGGGTGCGAAACCGGCAAACCAGGCCATGTAATCCTTGCCATAGCCACCGGCGACGGCGACCTTGGCGGTACCACTCTTGCCGCCAACCCGATAGCCCGGGATCTTGGCTTTTGGAATGGCGTTGTCGACCACATACTCCAGCGCCTGCAACATGGCAGCGGCGTTGTTGTGATCAATAACTTGCTCACCCTTGGGCGGCGTAGTCACCTTGACGATGGAGAGCGGCACCCGCTTGCCCTTGTTGGCCAGGGTGGCGTAGGCGGAAGCCAGCTGCAGCGGGGTGACCCGCAGACCATAACCGAACGAGAGGGTCGCTCGCTCGATATCGGACCAGCGGCGACGCTGGGGCAGCATGCCGCTGCTCTCGCCCATCAGCCCGCTGCCAGTATCCATGCCGAAACCGAACATGCTGAGGGTATTGATCATCTCCTGCGCCGGCATCCGCAGCGCGATGCGTGACATACCGATGTTGGAGGAGTAGCGCAGGATGTCGTAGAGGTTGGTCGCCTTGTGGATACTGACGTCCTTGATCTGCTTGGCACCGATAAAGAGCGGACCACCGGGAATGAAATCCTTCCAGCTGGTGACACCTGCCTGCAAGGCACTTAGCAAAATCAATGGCTTGACGGTCGAACCCGGCTCGTAGGTATCGGTCACCACCCGGTTGCGTACCCGGAAGCTCTGATACTGGCCTCGGTTATTCGGGTTATAGGAGGGGGTGTTGACCATGGCGAGCACTTCACCGGTCTTGATATCCAGCATCACCATGGAGCCGGAGGTCGCCTTGTTCTCGTCGGTTGCCCGCTTGAGGGCACGGTAGGCCAGTGCCTGCACCCGCTGATCGATACTGAGCTGCAGATCGTTGGCGTTCTTGCCCTCTTTGACGATGCCAAGCCGTTCGATGACGCGCCCCTGACGATCCTTTCGTACCCGCATTTCGCCGGGGGTTGCCGTCAGCCACTCGTTGTAGCTGCGCTCAATCCCTTCAATACCGCTGCCATCGATGTTGGTCACCCCCACCAGATGGGCACTGATTTCGCCAGTCGGATAGAAGCGGCGCGCTTCTGGGCGCAGGTAGACGCCACCCAGCTTGAGCCCCTTGATGTACTCCGCCACCGCAGGAGTAACCTGACGCTGCAGATAGACGAAGCGCTTGCTGGGGTTGGCGATGCGGTGTTTGAGGGTATTGATGTCGAGCTTGAGCACGGCGGAGAGCGCCAGCCAGGCTCGCTCATTATTGATGGCACCGGATTCATGCACCGTCTTGGGATCGGCCCAGACCGCCTCGACCGGCACAGAAACCGCCAGCTGCTCGCCGTTGCGATCGGTGATCATGCCGCGCACCGCCTGGGTAGAGGTGGTACGCAGGGAGCGCATGTCCCCTTCCTGACGCAGACGATCCGGATTGATCACCTGGATCCAGGCCAGACGCAGGATCAGACCCACAAACGCGATGCCGATAAACACCGCAAGCGTGCGAAAGCGCCACGGATAGATCGATGGCGCTTTGACATTCGCTTTGGCAGCTTTGGCTGTAGCCTTGCGTTTCATGGTTGGGTAATTACCTTCTCGGTGGTCACCAGCGGACGACCCATCTGCAACTTGTCCATCGCCAGACTCGCCACCCGGGAGTGTTCAGCCAGGGTGCCCTGTTCCAGCAACAGGTGGCGCCATTCGATATTGAGGCGATCCTCTTCCGCCATCAGATCGTTCTGCTTGGCCGTCAGACCACGGGTCATGTTGGTCACCAGGATCACGGCAAACGCGGTCACCAGCACGGCGACCGAAAGAAAAATCTGCAGCTTGTGCCGCCAGAGATCGGCAACGATCTCCTTGGCCAGATGAACACGCACTTCGCTCATCGCTTACTCCGCCAGCCGTTCGGCAACCCGCAGCACCGAGCTGCGTGACCGGCTGTTTTCAGATACTTCATGATCAGAAGGCTTGAGTGCCTTGCCGACCGACTTCAATTTGCGACCGCCAGCCAGCTGGGCCTCGGTCAACGGAATGCCGTAAGGCACTTCCGGCCCCTTCTCGTGCTTGCGGATGAAATGCTTTACCAAGCGGTCTTCCAGCGAATGGAAGCTGATCACTGACAGACGGCCATGTGGTGCCAGCACCTCCAGCGCACCGTTGAGTGCGGTTTCGATCTCGTCCAGCTCGCTGTTGATATAGATGCGAATGGCCTGGAAACTGCGGGTTGCCGCATGCTTGCCCTTCTCCTTGCTCGGATTGACCCGGGCAATCATCTCCGCCAGTTGACGGGTACGCACATAAGGCTCGGTCACACGGTCATGCACGATGGCGCGGGCGATCTTCTTGGCAAAACGCTCCTCACCGAAGGTCTTCAGCACCCAGGCGATGTCATCCACATCGGCCTTGGCCAGCCACTCGGCGGCGCTCTGACCGGAGGTGGGGTCCATCCGCATATCGAGCGGACCATCTTTCATAAAGCTGAAGCCTCGCTCGGCATCATCCAGCTGGGGTGAAGAGACCCCCAGATCCAGCAGGAAGCCATCCACCTTGCCCAGCAAACCGCGCTCATCCAGATAGGAGGCGATACCGGAGAAGGGGCCGTGCACGATTTCGAAACGGGGATCCTGGATCTTGGCTGCTTCGGCAATCGCCTGGGGATCGCGGTCGATGGCGATCAGGCGGCCATTGGGGCCAAGGTGCTGCAGGATCAGACGAGAATGACCACCACGGCCAAAAGTACCGTCGACGTAGACACCGTCCGGCTTGATGGCCAGACCTTCAACGGCTTCGTGCAGCAGCACTGTGATGTGTTCAGCGGCTTGGGTCATTTATAAAGAGAAATCCTGTAGTCGTGGTGAGCTTGCCCAATCGTCCCCGGGCAGACCCAAGATGTCGTCATTGACCTGTTGTTGCCAGCGGGCTTCATCCCACAGCTCAAACTTGTTGAGCTGGCCCACCAGCATGATTTTCTTGTCCAGCCCCGCATGGTTGCGCAGTGGCTGACTGAGCAGCAGACGGCCATTGCCATCCAGCTCGCATTCAGTTGCATGTCCCAGCAGCAGTCGCTGCAAACGGCGCTCTTGCGGATTCATGCTGGAGAGAGTCTTGAGCTTGCGCTCGACCTCTTCCCATTCATTCAGGGGATAAAGCAGCAGACAGGGATGTGCAATATCGATGGTGCAAACCAGCTGGCCGTCGCTTTCATCGCGCAGCCAATCACGGAATTTGGTCGGAATTGCCAGCCGCCCTTTACTGTCCAGGCTGATGGCATGAGCGCCACGCAACAAATTGCAGTCCCTTGAAGGTGAGTGAGCAGGCAGATTGCCCCTCTAAAAACCACTTTGATCCACTTTTCCCCACCTTGAAGTTTAAGGACGTGCAGGGGGCTTTTCAAGCAAGGAGATGGGACAGAGGGAACATATTGACGCAGCAGTTGCATACCGCAGATTGAGTGGGTTGATTTTCCAAGAGTTATTGCTGAAAAAACAGAAAGTGATTAATAAGCAGCAAGTCGGTGAGCGGTCACTATCTGGGCGATATGATGAAACGGAACAATACCACGGCACAGAGCAAAATACTGACACATATCACTGGATAGATGATGTAACCATCTTTCGAACGGCGAGCACGCAGAGACACCAGCTGACAAAGCAACAGATTGTAAATAATCAGCAGGGATGTCAGCAGAATATTGGTGGCAAATGCCAGCTCTTGAGCGTAACCAATGTACAAGCCCATCAGAATGAAATTGGCGAGTATCAGATACAGCAAAAACTTCTGAATCGCTTTACCCGAATTTGGGCTCTTTTTTACTCGTGTTATCATGCTTGCTACGTCCTGGATTACACATGATCAGACGACCTTAAATTCAAAAAACTGTTGAGATATATCATGTTTTTATTATTGCGCGATCCTTGCTCAACAATTGCCCCATGACCAGGCTCATTTCTTTACTAATGTGCGGGATGTTAATGATATCAACATCTTGCCATGCTTATCACAATTATCAGTGGCAAGCTGGTTTCCCTGTCCCGATGCAGGGTAAAGGGGCAGATTTGGTCGGTCAGCAGCAGCAATTCTTGCTGAAGCAGCGCCCTTATCTTCAACAACGTCTTGCGGAGACACAGCCCGTTATTCGCTGGGTCGCGGAACAGGTTCACGAACGCAAACTGCCGCCCTTGCTTGCCTTTGTTCCTTTACTGGAAAGCAGTTACCGATTGGATGTGGTCTCTTCTGCTGGCGCCGCAGGCCCCTGGCAGCTGATGCCAGATACCGCCACCCGATTTGCCATTCCCATCACCAGCGAATTTGATGGGCGCTATTCACTGCCATTGGCGACAGAGGCTGCCCTTTCCTATCTGGCATGGCTGTATCGCTTCTTTGGCAATGACTGGCTGCTTGCTTTGGCCGCCTACAACGCAGGAGAAGGGCGGGTACTCAATGCGGTTTTAAAAGCGGGGACACGTAATATATGGGAACTGGAGCTTCCGACTGAAACACGCTTTTATGTCGCGCGCTTTGTTGCGCTGGCAAGACTGCTTGATATGGCTGACAGCTATCAGTTTCAACTTCCGCCATGGCACAGCGGCAATGACTTGCAAATATTCCGTCATCCGAACGGCTGCTCACTGCCCGCGTGGGCTCAGGCAAAAGGCGTATCAATGAATGAAGCCAGCCGCTGGAATCCGGCCTGGCAACTCCCTGTCGCGCAAGGGATAACCAATTGTCCGATCGTCTATAGCAAGGGCAAAGCCCCCACCGCCAACCAGAAGAAAGGGGCGACCGCCATTGTCAAAGCGGTCTCACTGGACAGTCTGCATGATCCCCTGTTGCTGAAAGCTGCCAGGGGGCTTGATATGAGTCGAGGCGAGATCAGGCTGGAACGCTTGCCTGATCCTCTTGGGATTCAGCAGAAGCGGCCGCTGATTGCGGCACCATGAAACAGTGGCGCCAATGGCTCAGTACCGGAGCCAAATCAACCTCTTCCGGATATGACCAGCGAGCACCATAAAAGCAGAGCTGCCGGCCAATGGCGCGACGATGAGTGATGTTGCAATCCAGCGCAATTCGCGGCAACAGGGCGAGCTTCACCGTTTCGGGTAATTCAAATCGAGCAGGAGCAAGGAAACCGACCCCGCCCGGACCAATATCTTTGATCACTGCGCGGCCAATGCTCTTGTCAAACAGCAATCCGGAAATCAGCAATCTGGCCGCAATACCACAACTCTGTGACTCGAAAGGCGTTGTTCCATCGTGCAGATACCAGCGCGGTACTTTTCTGCGTGGATCATTGTGCGAGGTATGCAGCGGAAACTCGATCTCAGGGTCGTCCATGGGAAATCATCTCCTTGGCATGGGTGGTTGCCGCTTGCGTTTGGGAGCTGAAAAGTTGCTCCAGATTAGTTTCTGCCTGGGTTGTCATGACCAGCAATTCAATGCGCCGATTACGGCTGCTTTGTGGATTCCGGGTATCTTCCAGCATGGTATCGGCCATCGCGACAACCTGCCCGACCCGTTCAGGTGGCATGCCTCCCGCCAGCAACACCCGTCTTGCCATCATTGCGCGGTCTGACGACAGCTCCCAGTTGCTGTAATTGTCACCGGCAAACGGTGTGCTGTCGGTATGGCCAGAAATCATGACCCGATTCTCGATACGCTGGAATATGGGGGCCAATGCCATCAACATATGGCGAAAGAAAGGGCTGATACGGGCACTGCCGCGGCTATACATTTCCCGATCCGCGTCATCACGGATCAGGATCCGCAATCCTTGGGGAACAATTTGAATCTCGAGGTTATTCTTCGCCTGCATCTGCTCAGCAAGATGGTCGATAAAGCTGGCCAGCTGCTTCATCTGGGCTTCACCTTCAAGCTTGCCTATCAACAGCTTTTCATACCCACCACCCGGGCCGTCAGAAAAAATGCTCTGATTACGGTCCATATGCTTGGGCATCAGCTGGCCCTGCTGATCGAACTTGGGATTCAACTCATCCATCACAGAGGGGTTACCCCCGAGATCGACAGGATAGGGGCTGTTGCGAATATCAAACGGGTTGGCTTCACTGTCCATGATGCTGTAGTCCCGCAGGCGGCTGGCAACGACTTCCCGCTCCTCCTGATTGGACACAGCCAGGATCCACAGCACCATGAAGAACGCCATCATGGCCAACGTGAAGTCGGCAAATGCCACCTTCCAGGCGCCTCCCCCTTTGGGACCGCTGTTACGACGCTGCTGACGCTTGACGATAATCTGTTCGTGATTGCGCATTACATCGCCCTGTTGGTCACCCAATCTTCCAGCTCAAGGAAGCTTGGTTTGACTTCAGGCTCCAGGATCTTGCGACCCGAATCGACGGCAAGCAGCGGTGTCTTGCCACGCAGCTGGGCAATCAGGATCGACTTGATGCACATCAACAGGCCGATACGGCGCTTGACCATCTCTTCCATGGCATTGCTGATTGGCTCCAGCAAGCAGTAGCAGAGGAAAATACCGATAAAGGTGCCCACCAGAGCAGCCGCCACATGGACACCGATATTGCTCAGAGGGCCATCCAGTTGCTGCATGGTGATGATGATCCCCATCACCGCAGCAAGAATGCCGAAGCCCGGGCAGGCCTCGCCGGTTTTGTGCAAGGCATGAGCAGGCTTGAGCATGTCCTCTTCAATGGCCATGATCTCCTGCTCCAGCACGGTATCCAGTTCATGGGGTGTGATCTTGCCCATTCCGAGCAGACGCAGGTTATCGATAATGAAACCAAGCAGTTGGGGATCTTCCGAAATCTGGGGATACATCAAGAAAACCGAGCTCTGCTGGGGATTTTCAATATGCTCGTCGAGCGCCTTCATCCCCTTATTGCGTGTCTCTTCAAGCAGTTGATGCATCAGAGTCAGCAGCTCACGATAGACCTCTTTCTCTTCTTTATTCGCTTTGAAGCACATCTTTATCTGCCGCCACATTTCATGCATCACCTCTTTCGAGTTGCCCAGAAACATGGAGCCTACCGCTGCGCCGATGATAATGATGAGCTCGGCTGGCTGCCACAAGGCTGCGAGGTTTCCCCCGGCCATCATGAAGCCACCCAGCACGCACACTAATATGACGCCGATGCCAATCTGTTTTTGCATGAATGTTCCCGCACGATACAAGAAGGGTCACCAGTAAAGGTGAAGCACTACTATATGGAGTCGACCAATCGCTGCTTTAGCTGAAGTACACATTGTTTGTGCAGCTGACAAACCCGGGATTCGGTTAATCCAAGCACCAGCGCGATCTCTTTCATATTGAGCTCTTGCTGGTAATAGAGGGAAAGCAATAACTGCTCGCGTTTATCCAGAGTGGCCAACACCTTGCTGATGGTCATCGCCATATCGACATCATCAGACTCTGTGGTCGGAGCTTTGCCGCCATTCTCCAGCCACTCTTCCAGACTCTGCAGCGCTTCAGCCTGGCTGGCGTAGGACAACTGACGCACCTCATCCACCGAACAGTCGAGCGCAGCAGCAAGTTCTTGCTCTGAGGGGGGGCGCCCCAAACGATTGTGCAGTTCACGCTGCGCCTGATTATGGCCGTGTACCTGCTGTCGCAGTTGGCGGGGTCGCCAGTCCAGACGGCGCAACTCATCGAGCATGGCGCCACGAATCCGTTTGAAGGCATAACTTTCAAACTGGGCATCGGGCTCGCTGCCATAACGGCGCCACGCCTCCAGCAATCCCATCATTCCCACCTGCTCCATGTCCTCCTGATCAAAACAGGCACTGACCTGGCTGCGCAGATGGCTGGCGGCTCGCTTCACCAAGGGTAGATAGCGAGCAAGAATAGCAGGCTCTCCCGTGCGAGGAAGTTGCGGAGTATCGGCAAACTCTTGTTGAGCATCCCAAACGGAATCAGTCATATCGTGGCTACTGTACCAGTACCTTGGTGATCAGCACTTCATCAAGATAGGGCTTATAGCCATATCCCTGTACCGTAGTGACCAGCTTGTCGCGCAGAGAGACTTGCAACTTGGAAATATTCTGCAGCTCGACTTTTACGTCATCATGGGAGCGGTGGCTGAAATACTGCACCATGGCATTGCGGATCAGTGGAGTCAGCTCATCCAGCTTGGCAACCTGCTCCGGGTTGTAGGTCACCAGTGCCAGCTCCAGCACCAGATAATGGGACTGTTCGCCCCCTTCCAGACTGATAACGAAGCGCTCCATCGGCTTGAACAGCGGAGTGCTGCTCAGCTCTGGCTTTGGCTCTGCCAATCCGAGCCAGACTTCAATTACATCGCGTTTCAACCAGGCACCATATGCCAGCAAAACCAGCAGACACAGGGCAATGACGACAACCATCAACCACTTCATGACACGCCGCATAATGTAAAACCACTCTCGTTATTACGTGTTAAAAATCAGACCAGAGTATTGAGCCAGTCGTGCATCGTCCCCCATTGGGACTCTGGTTCATCCAACCACTGACGGCGGCCAGCCAGGATCTTCTCCTGTTGCCACCGATCCTGCTGCCCCTGCTCGCCGCCTTGCCCCACATTGACCTCAACGCCGCCGGCATGATGGGGAGCCAGGCTCATGCGCAAGCGCTCCATCGACTGGATCATTGCATCGCGCACCGCCGGGTTAGTCACATTCAACTGGACATTGAGCCGGTCACCATCGAGCTTGACGGTCAACTCCAATCGCCCGAGCTCTGGCGGATCCAGCCGGATGTGGGCCTGTTTCACCTGTTGATTGACCTGCAGCTCAACCTTGTCCTGAAGCAGGCTAACCAACTGTTGCCCCCACTGGCTCTGGTTGTCTGACAACCGGACAGGTGCCCACTGATAGTCGGCAGGTCGCAACGGCGTCGCAGCGAGTTGGCCAACTGCCAGCTGGCGAGCATCTGGCAGCCTGTTTTCTACCGCTGCGGTATCAGGCACATTTCCAGCATCGAAACCGGCAGCCATAACCGGCAAGGTGAAGCGGCCGGGCAATACACCGGTTTGCCCATTTGATTTGGCAAGCAAGGTAGAGAGCGCCTGTTCCGCAGCGGCAGAAACCGTCTCACGACGCGGCATCACCTCTTGCTCGGGCAGCGTGGTCGCACTCCCCATCAAGGCACGAAGAGAGGGCGGCAATTTGTTATCCACCACCACCTGCTGCCCACCAGTGCTACCTTCAGCTCGGGAAAAAGTACGGCTTACACGAAAACCATCAAGATCGGCATCACTTACTCTGACAAAGAGAGGAGGCACATTGGTAAACGCTTGCAGCTGTTCAACCGGGTCGCCTTCCGCTCCTGATTGTTCGCTCTCTGCTTCGTCTACCGGAACATCACTGGCAACCAACTCGGGCAAGGGCAACGCAAGCAGAGGATCAACCACCTCATCCAGCGGTTGATATAACTCCCCTTCACTGCCGGCTTGGCCGGACAAACGGTTCAAGGCCGTGACATCTGGCGAATTCACCGCATCAAAACCGCTAAATTGAATCAATCCCATTGCTCTGTCTCACCGTAAGCAGTCAAGCCTTCACGAATCGAAGAAAGCTGCTGCCACTCCTGTTTACGAATCAAGGTCTCCTGCTCGCAAAGCTGCAATGCTTGTCGATACAACACCCGGGCTTTATCTCTTGCTGGTTGCAACGCAGCCCAGAGTTGGGGATTCCGGCTAACTTGAGAGACAAATTGCGCGAAGCGTCCATCGGTTAGCCTGACAGCTTCCCACTGGCCAGCTTGCGCTTGTTGCAGCAATAGCGTACCCAACCCCAATAACTGGCGCTGGCGCGTCTGCAGTTCGGTCTCACGTAACACGGGCGCAATACCTGACATGACGAGCCCCAAAAAGAAGATGAACCAGCCCACAAGCAAGGAGTGGGCCAGACCGAGAACCAAGAAATTTCAATATGTTGGGCGTGAGGAAGAACAGAGAGGAAGGAAGTACTACTTCCGTATTACCGAGGATGACGCGCCATTGCTTCCCAACCCTCTTTCAGCTCTTGCAGGATTTTGCGCACTTCGGCAAATCCCTCAACATTGTTGGAAACGCTGATTTCGAACAATTTCTGACCGCAGTAGTCATAAAGACGATGCAGATTGACCGCCAGTTCGCCCCCCTTATTCATATCAAGTGCACTGTCCAGCCCACCCAGGATCTGCAGACACTTGTTGATGGCCAACCCTTTGCGCTCAAACTGTTTCGCCAAGATATGCCCTTCGGCTCTGGCAATCTCGTCAAGTAAGCCATCCATCAACATCAGCACCAGCTGATATGGATCGGCACTGGCCGCCTTGGCTTCTGTGGCAGCAAATCGATAGGCGTCGTAGCCATCTTCGGATTCAAACATGGGTCACTCGCTATTGCAGGTTCAAAACCAGTTCATCCAGGGAAAAAGCTTAAAGTGCTCCCATGGTCTGCATCATCTGGTTCATGGTGGTGAATTGATTGAGGTAACGCTTGTAAACAGACTCCATCCGTTTATCCAGCGACTCCATTTTATCATCAAGTCGCTTTTGATTGGCTTCCAATGTGCTCTTGCGAGTGGCCATCACCCCGTTGCTCTTGGAGAAAGGGTCGAGCACCTTGCTCATCCGCTTGAGCAAACCGTCATCCCCCATCAGCGCCTTGCCCAGCAGTTCAGGGTCCTTCTCGAGCGACTTTTTGAAATCAGAGTCACTAAACACCAGCTTGCCCGACTTCTCAGTTTTGATACCAAGCTGAGTCAGGGTCATGCCAGCAGGAAGATTGCGAACCGCGTTGGCCAGCGCACCTTTCAAACCTCGCACCGTGGCATCAGAAGCCAGTACGCCTTTCGCCTTGATATCGGTGGATGTCTCTTTGTTCAACAGATCCAGCAACTCATTGTAACTATCAACAAATTTCTTCAATGAGCCGGTGACGGCTTCATTGTCATAAGCCACTGTCACCTGCATCGGGCCATCGGTTGGCTTTTGCACCTTGGTGAGATCCAGCGTCAGCCCTTCAACTACGTTTTCAATTTTGTTGGTCGGCGACTTGATCTCCAGCGCACCGTCACCAACCCCCATCTTGATGATGGAGTCCTGACCCGGTGTGATCACCTTGCCATTGATAAAAGCCTTGCCTAACGCAGAAGCCGGGTCGCCATCATAGGTGGGGGTAAACACCTTGGCTACTCCGCTCTCTTTGCTGGTCAGCACCAGGTTAACCTTGCCATCCGTGCGGATCAGGCTTGCCTTGACCCCAGGGTTATCCGCCGAATCATTTATCGCAGAAACCAGACTCTGGGCTGTCGCCCCCGCAGGCAAGGTCGCCAAGTCGATAGCAAACGCCTTGCCATCAAGGGTGAACGACACTTTGCCGGTGGTTGGCAATAGCGCCTTTTCATCTGCCAGTTGCACCCCGAACTGATGGGCCTGTGCCAGTTGCTTGACCTCAAAGTTGTATTGCCCCGGGGTCGCCTTGCCATTGCTGGTGACCGTCATGATCCCCTCTTGTGAGAGGCTGGCTTTCTGGGCCTGCAACGCCGCCGGCTTGTTCAAATCTTTCAGCAGAGTCTGAAAGCTGGAGAGTTTGGAGTTAATGGATGACAGCGAACTCTGCTGCGCCTTGACATTGGCTAGCTGCCCCTTGAGCAGCTTGTCCATGTTCTTGCGCTCATTGGTCACCATATTCATCGCGGCTGAAGCGGGATCGACCTGCATATATCAACTCCTTCGGTATCAGGGCAAGACTTGCTTGTTGAAAAACGCTGTTTCGCCAGCACTTTTCAACCGGCAAGGGAAAGGAAAGAGGCCGCCACACAGGTAGCGGCCCTTATAGCGATTAACGCAGCAGACCGGTGACCATACCAGTCATCTGGTTTGCCTGACCCAGCACAGACATGCCAGCTTGCATCAGCATCTGGTTCTTGGTCATGTTGGTGCTTTCGGTGGCGAAATCGGCATCCATGATACGGCCCTTGGCGATATCGGTGTTCTCTTTCATGTTGGAGAGGTTGTTAACGGTGTGCTCCAGACGGTTGATATTGGCACCGAAAGCGGAACGTACGCTGGTGATATCCTGCATAAAGGATTCCAGCTCGCCGATGGCAGCCTGGGCATGCTTTTGTGACTTCAGACCGGTTTTCAGCGTCTCGGAATCCAGACCATCACCCACAGTCATTAATTTTGCAGTCGCGCCATCAAACGCTTTGGTAGCCTCATCCATAGCGGTTTTTTTAGGAACGATCGCCGTCTCTTGTGCTTCCAGCGCTTTTTTAGCGTTTGTTACTGCTGCTTGCAATCCACCAGTTTTGGCTGGATCGGTGTTATCCAACAGTGCCTTTTCAGCATCGGTCAGTGTCAGTTGCAGGGCTGGCAACTTATTATTTTCTGTATTGAAGTCGTCGGTAGCGGTTTTAAGCTCCCCCTGCTTGGTAGTAACATCGACTGAAATACCCTGCTCGGCGGCAGTCAGTGTTCTGCCCCCCACCACCTTCTTCAAGGTATCACCGATGGACACGGTCAGACGCTCGCCGTCAGCGCCACCGATCTGGAAGGTCACTTCACCCTTGGCGAACTTGCCGTTTTTGCTATCCAGCAGGTTTTCGCCACCGAAGGTGGTGTTGCTGGCGATATTTTTCAGCTCTTTGGTCAGCTCGCCAAATTCGGCGTTCATGGCGGCAATATCTTTCTCGCTGCTGGTGCCGTTGGCAGCCTGGGTAGCCAGATCCTTCATACGCTGAACGATATTGGTCATCTCGTCCATTGCACCTTCGGCAGTCTGCATCATGGAGATGGCATCCTGGGCGTTGCGCATACCGATCTTCTGGCTGTTGGACTGGGATTGCAGACGAGTAGCGATTTGCAGACCAGCGGCATCGTCAGCGGCAGAGTTGATGCGCAGACCGGTACCCAGACGCTGCATGGCAGTGCTGGCCAGCTTGTTGGTGGTGGTCAGTTGGTTCTGGGTAACCATGGATGCAAAGTTGGTATGAATTGACAGACTCATTTTCGTTTCCTCGAAATAGATGCTGCCACAGGCAGCGTTTGGGTTGACCCCAATGAAGAACGACCACGGCGTCGTGAAAATTAAATCTTTTTTTGCTGAACGGCAGTTTCTCTTGGCCCCCCGTTCGGATGCGAAACAGTGGGCCCGCGAGCAGATAGCGTCGTCACTGGCTCAAGAGGGCATCACAGAGATAAAAAAACCGCACAAGTCAGCTTGTGCGGTTTTTTACGAGGAGACAGCCCAGCGCTATCAAGTGAGTAACGCAACCACCCCTTGCCGAGTGACGTTGGCCTGCGCCAGCAGACCGGACATGGTGCCCATATAGCCGCCTTGTGAGAGGCGGGCGGCCAGAGAGGATTGCAACTGTGCCAGCTCTTCCTGTTTCAGGTTCTGACTGCGAGCCTTGACCTTATCCAGTTGCAGCACCATCTTCTGGCGAAACTGTTTCAACTCCCGAACCGATTGCTCAATCTCGCCAAGTACTTTTTGCAGCCGCTGCCGCTCCTGACGGATCTCCCCTTTGGCAATCCCTTCGGCCATGTGAGTAAGCGCTCCGGCCCTGGGCTTGAACTGCACCGGGATCGGGTTGCCTGCCGGGATACGAATCCCCTCGCCCCGGATCAGTACCGGCTCATCCAGTTTGCGACGATGGGGGTCAGCGACAGAGAGCTCCAGCTTGCCCAGCTCATTCAGCCGAGCCCGGATATGCTCTTTGCGCAGCGCCCGATCGAGTATGGTTGCGACCTCCCCCTCTCGTGCTCCGGCGGGGATGGTCACCTCCACCGCACTACTGCTTTGGGGGAAAGAAAACACCAGTCGCTCAGTGCTATTTTTGGCGCTTAATAAATCCAGATGCTCGGCACTGAACCGGGTGCGCAGCTCCTGAGGTGACGCAAGAAGTCTGGGCTTGAGCTCATCAGTCAAAGGGCCTCTTGGTTGGGTGACTTTCTCTTCCAGCATTTTTAAGCGGTTGGCAACGTCACTGCTGGCCAGCTCACGCTGACCTAACTGGCGTTCCAGCCGCTTCAATTCGCCCCAAACCTGATTGAGTGCCTGTTCCCCACCCTGAGCATGGGCAATGCGCTGTTGCGCTGCGCCGATCAGGGCCCATCTATCCATCCGGATAATATTGGGGTGGCGCTCGTTCTGCTTTCGATTTTCCGGAGTGTGAGCCTGTGCAGTTGCGCGGCCCTGCAACTTGGGCTTTGCCTGCGCCTCGGCAACGCCCCCAAGACGGGTTTGCTGGATCTGCATCATGACTCCTTCACTCGTTACGGCATGTAGTTGAACAGGCTAAGGCCATTAACCTTGGCAAAAGCTTGCTGCTGCACCTGCAATGCCATCAGGACATGGGCCTGTCGGGTCGCGGCCTCGACATAATCCAGCGACTCTATCTGGTTGCTCACTTCCTTGCTATAGACACCTTTCTCGGCATGGCTCTCGTCAATCTGATCCAGCAGATTGATCCGGGCACCAATCGTGCTCACCGCCTGGCTGATACTATCTTGCAGTGTCTGGCTGCGGCCGAGCATGGCTCGGGCTTGATCGACGGCGTCAGGTGCTGCGTCATTAATTGCCGTCACCATGCTATCGAGTCGTTTGAAAAAATCGTCAGGCTTCAGAAACAGCTGGTCAGCAGTCTGGTTCAAGCCCACGGTGACGCCGTTTGCAATACTGACCTCACGCACCAGATTGTCCCCCTGGTAGCTGTAGTCACCACTCGCCTGCTTTACCAATGCAGTCTGATCAACCTTGCTACCGGTAAAGAGGCTGGAGCCACTCTCGTTACGCGCATTGGCCAGATCCAGCAGACCATCCTTGATAATGGCGACCTCGCTGGCTACCGCTTTACGATCCGCATCCGACAAAGAGCCTGTTGCAGCTGTCTGGGTCAACTCCCGCAAACGCATCAGCATGTTGGTCATGGTTTCAAACTGCAGCTCCCCTTGAGAGAGCTGGCTCTTGGCGTTGGCAATATTTTTCTGGTACTGCGCCATCGCCACCTGCTCTTTCTGCAAGCCCAGCAGTTGCACACTACCAACAGGATCATCAGAGGGCTGAAGAATGCGTTTTTGCGTGGAGATTTGGCGATCAAGCCGGGCATATTCACCGAAGCCATGCTGCAAATTGTCTAGCATGCTGAGCTGGATCTGGTTGGTACTGATGCGCATGGTCACCCTCCTCAGAACATATTCAGAATGGAATTGAAGAGTTGTTCCGAGGTGCTGATCACCTTGGCATTAGCCTGATAAGCCTTGGTGTAAGCCATCACTTTCACCCCTTCCTCATCGGTATTCACCCCGCTGACACTGCTCAGCTTGGCCGCCATCTGTTTTTCCATATTGGCATCGGCCTGCATGCTCGCTTTCGCCTGCCCACTCTGCACCGCCATCTTGCCAAGCAGGGCACTATAGGCATCGTATTGGCCATTTTTTATCGTCAGCAGGTCCTGCAGGTTGCGGTTATCGCCCTTGCCACCACCTGCCTTGGCAAAAGCCAGGTCGTCTCCGGTAAAACCATCAGCCACCCGCAATGTACCCAACGCATTGATGTAGTTACCATGGATATCTTTTATTTCGTCAAAAGCGAATAGCCGTTTCCCGGTTACTCCATGAAGGTCAACACCACCGGCCTGTTTGGCATTGAAATCCTCTGCCAGCTTGCCCGCTATCTGATTCAACGCCTCTCTGGTCGGCCGCAATACTGTGGTGCGATAATCCATCACCCCCGCCAGCGAACCACCGTGCAATTTAGGAACTTCAAACGTCTGACCACCGAAAGCGAGGCTGAGTTTATCGCCAGCAAGCGCGAGAGTACTGCTGCTTCCCCCCAACACCAGCGGCTGTCCTTGGGGCAGGCTGATCGCGAAAGCGCCGTCACTCTGACGATTAACCCGCACTTCCATATAGGTCGACAACTCACGAACAACCTGTTCGCGACTATCTTCCAGCGCTGAGGTATTGACTCCCTTGGCTGCTTGATCGCCAATCTGGACATTCAATTCGGCCAGTTGTGACAGGTAGCTGTTCACTTGGGAAACCGTGCTGCTCAACTGATCGTCGATCTGTTTTTCCTGGGTGACCAGGCTCTCGTCCAGCTGGGTAAAGCGGTTGGCGAGCGCCCCAGCCGAGCTGACGATCTGGCTGCGCTGTGCCGGGGTTTCCGGACTGTCGAGCGCAGCACTGAGCGAGGCAAAAAAGCTGTCGAGCCCTTTTGCGATATTCATCGACTCACTGCCCAGCAACTGCTCTGTCGTATTGATGTACTGATGAAAGGCATAAGAAGAACCGGTGGCCGAACGGCTACGCCAGTGTTGAGCAACCAGATAGTCATCCGTTACCCTGCGTACACCTGTCACCTCGACACCGGCACCATTATCCAACCGCCCGAAACCGGACAGACTGCCCATCATGGCTTCCTGACGGCTATACCCGATGGTCTTAACGTTCGCGATATTCTGGGCGGTCAGGTTCAATGCAATCTGGGCTGCATTTAGTCCGCTGGCGCCGATATTGAGCAGTGACATCAGTCAACCTTCTTCATTTTTGCCGAGTTGAGAGGCTGGCTGAACGCAGCCAGGGTCTGCTGCTCTGAAGCGACCATCCCGTCCGGATTCTTTAATGACGGAGCCAGCTGGTTGACCATCTGCTCCCGCAGACCGATGCCACCACGTTTGACCATGCTCATCGCCAACTGGCTGTCATACATATCGCGATAGAGGGATTGTCCCTTGATGATCTTGTCGTCCTCATCCTGCAGGGCATCCGTCGCCGAGCGCATATGTTTGAGCACGGTTTGCAGAAAACTGACTTCAAACTGACCGGCTGCAGCATCCAGCGCGGCACGCTGATCCGGGTTGCTTTTGATTTGCTGCAATTCATTGAGATCCTGATAAAAACCGGGATCCGAGCTAATTCTGGTCATGATAATCCTTAGATAACCACCAGCTCACCCTCAAGGGCGCCAGCCTCATTGAGCGCTTGCAAGATGGCCATGACATCATCGGGGGTTGCCCCGAGTGAATTGACAGCCTTGACGATCACTTCCAAGGAAGTGCCATCCGGCCAGACAAACATGTTGTTACGTTCCCGATCGACCTGGATCTTGGAGTTGGGGGTCGTGGTGGTTTGCCCGTTGGAGAAGGCGTTGGGCTGGCTGACCGTCTGACTCTCGCCAATGGTCACCGTCAGACTGCCATGACTGACGGCAGCCTTGTGGACCTTGACCCCCTGCCCCATCACCACAGTACCGGTTCGACTGTTGAAGACCACCTTCGGCCGCTCCTGACCCGGATCCACCTTTATATCTTCCAACAGTGCCATAAACGCGATGCGCTGACTCTCGTCCCTGGGAGCAGCAACCTGAACCCGCCCGGCACTCACCGCGCGGGCAACCGGCCCCAGCTGATGATTGATGGCACGCTCCACATTGCGGGCCGTCTTGAAGTTGGGTTGGTGTAGATTGAGGGTCACTTCCGGCTTTTCGGCAAAATTGCTGACCACCTCTCGCTCGATGGTGGCGCCATTTGGGATAATCCCGGCTGTCGGCACGTTAATCGTGACCGATGAACCTGATTGCCCTTCCGCTTTCACCCCGGCGACGACCAAATTGCCCTGCGCCACGGCATAGACTTCACCGTCGATACCACGCAGGGGGGTCAGCAACAGAGAACCGCCACGCAGACTCTTGGCATCCCCAATGGAAGTCACGGTTACATCGAGCAACTGCCCCTTGCCAGCCAAGGCTGGTAGCGTGGCTTGGACCGAAACGGCTGCCACGTTCTTGAGCTTGGGATCGAGATCGTCCGGTAACTGCACGCCAAACTGCTTGAGCATGTTGGCCATGGATTGGCCGGTAAATTTGACCTGGCTTTTGTCACCGGTCCCGGAGAGACCGACCACCAGACCATAACCCACCAGCTGGTTGGTTCTCAGCCCCTGCACATCGGCAATATCCAGCAAGGCTCGTTTGGCCGGTGCGGCAGCCTGACTAACCCAGGGCAAGCAGAGACACAGCAGGGCGATAAACCATCTGTTCATGTGATTCCTCAAAATGGCGCAAACGCCGAGCTAAAGAAGCGGCCCAGCCACCCCATCTGGTTACTGTCGGCGAGGGCACCGCGACCGGCGTAGGTGATGCGGGCATCGGCAATGCGCTGGGACGAGATACGGTTGCTCTGATCAATATCCTCGACCCGCACCATGCCGCCCAAGCGGATATACTCATCCCCCTGATTGAGACGGATCCACTTTTCACCGCGGATCCCCAGCACTCCGTTGGGCATCACTTCTGCCACGGTCACGGTAATGGAACCTGCCAGGGTATTTTGCTGACTGGAGGTCGCTCCGCCATCAAAATCCCGATCCGCACTGAGGGCGGCCCCCCAGTCGGGGCGCAGTTTACCGCCAATAGAGGGGGCCGGCACATTCATGCTGCTGTTTTTGCTCATGCTGGTATTGGCTTTCTTGCTCGACTGGGTACGCTCTTCCAGCACCACGGTGAGAATGTCACCAACACGGTAAGCACGCCGATCCTGAAACAGGGTCATCATGTAGTTGCCCCGATAGAGGCCACCATCTTCGCCCTGCGCAGTCGCGGTCACCTTGGGACGGGATGGTGCCCATTTCTCGTCACCCGGCTCGGGTGCCTGCAGCTCATAGGTGGCACAGCCGCCCAGCAACAATACCAACCAGATATAACGCAGCATCGACTTCATCATTACAGAGCCTGAGTGACAAACTTGAGCATCTGGTCGGCGGAAGAGACCACCTTGGCATTCATCTCGTAAGCCCGCTGGGTCGTGATCATGTCGACCATCTCCTCAACCACGTTCACGTTGGAACTCTCCAGCGTGAATTGCTTGACGGCCCCCATCGCCTCTTCACCCGGTACACCTTCAATGGGCTCACCGGACGCGCCGGTTGCACGGTAGAGGTTGCCACCGAGCGCTTCCAGACCGGCCGGGTTGGCGAAATTGGTCAGGGTGATGCGGCCCAGCTCGACGTTCTCTTGCTGACCGGGCAACGAGGCGCTGACAGTGCCGTCGGTACCTATGGAGATCTTGGTGGCGTTATCGGGGATCTGGATCTGCGGCACCATGGGCAAACCATCCGCGTTAACCAGTTGCCCCTCGGCATTGCGATGCCATTGACCATTACGGGTATAGGCCGTCTCGCCATCCGGGCGCTCGACGCCGAAGAAACCGGCACCGACCACCGCCATATCCAGCTCCTGATTGGTGTTCTGGAACTGGCCGGAGGTGAAGACCTTCTGGGTACCGACTACCCGCACACCATTACCCATCTGAATACCGATAGGCGCCAGATTCTGCTGATCTTGCTGGGCACCCGGCTGGCGCTGCACCTGATAGAAGAGATCTTCAAAAGCAACTCGATCGCGCTTGAAGCCGACCGTGTTCACGTTAGCCAGATTGTTGGAGATGCTGGACATCTTGGCATCTTGTGCCGATAGACCCGTTTTACTGACCCATAATGCTGCGTGCATTGTTATTTCACCTTGTTCATCAAGCCTCATCCACAGGGATGTGGCAAGGCATCGGATATCTGCCCGATGCCGTCAATATCAACCCTGACCGGAAATCAATTTGGCCCCTTGTCGAGCCTGATCATCCGCCGCTTTCATCAACTTGACCTGCAGTTCGAAATTGCGGGTCAATGACATACTGCTGACCAGCTCATCCACGGCATTGACGTTGGCCCCTTCCAAAAAGCCGGATGCCATCACCACCTGCTCGCTGCTTTCGGCATCCCCCCCCTGGCGCATCCGGAACAGACCATCGTGGCCTTTTACCAGCTCAGCCGGATCAGGATTGACCAGCTTCAGGCGGCCTACATCAAGTCGGGCGCCACCACCCGGAGGGGTGATGCTCAGGGTGCCATCCTTGCCGAAACTGATGTCACGATAAGCGGGCAGCACCAGCTCGCCACCCTCCCCCAGCACCGGCCGACCATTGAGGGTCAACAGCCCGTCGGCATCGGCCTCCAGGTTACCAGCACGGGTATAGGCCTCTTTGCCATCAGGCGTCTGCACCGCCAGAAAACCCTCGCCACGAATCGCCACATCCAGCTTGCGCCCCGTCTGCATCAGAGGGCCAGCCTTGAAGTTGGTACCTGCCATCTCTTCTCGGGCCATTACCCGGCTCTGGTAACCATCGCCCGTCAGGGCATAAGCAGAAACCCGCTCAAAGTCAGCCCGAAAACCGGCGGTATTGACGTTGGCCAGGTTATTGGCCCGGATTTGCTGGGCCATCAGGGTATGTTGCGCCCCGGACATGGCGGTGTAGATAAGCTTTTCCACGGGTTACCCTTAGAAGGAGTTGAACAGAACCTGGGTCATCTTGTCAGCGGAACTGATGGTCTTGGCGTTGGCCTGATAGTTACGCTGGGAAGTCATCAGGCTTACCAGTTCACCGGTCAGATCCACGTTGGAGCTCTCGTAGGCCCCAGCAGTCAGCTTGCCCATGGTGCCGGTTCCCGGCGCCCCCAGTACCGGCTGGCCGGAACTGAACGACTGTTGCCAGGTGGTGTTGTTGGTCTGCAGCAGACCATTGGGATTGGTGAAGTTCGCCATCACGACCTGGCCCTGCAACAGGCTCTGACCGTTGGTAAAGGTGGCATAGACACCGCCATCGGCATCAACCCGTACACCGGTCAGGTCACCTGCGGTATAACCATTGGACTGGTTACGAGTGGCGTTAAAATCGGAGGCATATTGGCTCACCTTGCTGATATCGACGGTGAGCTTGATATCCATGGCACCTGGCGGAGTCAAGTCCAGAATGGGCATAGCGGTAGACTTAGCAAGCGTGCCATCTTTCTCAAAAGTCAGTGCGGTGGTGGGCAGTCCCGTTTTGTCACCATCGAAGGTGTAGTGTACAGCCCACTCATTAGGCTTTTCTTTGACAAAATACTGAGTAACTGTGTGCTCAACCCCCAGCGAGTCATAGACCTTACTGGACTGTGAATAACTGAAAGTTTCAGATTTCTTAGGATCAAAATCGTAAGGTGGTTTGGTATCAATCTCGGTGGCATTAGCCTTCAGGTTCGCCACAAACTCCAGCTTGTCGGATGCCTTGGCTGGCAGGCTGCCCGCCTTGACCTGAATATCCCCGACCACACCGGATTGCAATTTGCCGGCGTCATCCGTGGTATAACCCTGCAGACGGGTACCACTCGCCGTGGTCAGGTAGTTACCGCTATCACGCTGGAACATGCCCGCTCTGGTGTAGGAGGTTTGTCCGCTGCCATCTTTCAGCACGAAGAAACCACTGCCAGAAATCGCCAGATCCAACCCGCGCCCGGTGCGCATCACATCACCGTTGCGATCAAAGTTCTGGGAGACGTTGTTCATCTCGACACCGCCAGCCTGACCACCACCATAGATGGCAGCAAACTCGGCACGGCTGGATTTGAAGCCTGCGGTACTGGCGTTAGCAACGTTGTTACTGATAACGCTCAATTCCTGGTTTACGGCACGCAGGCCGCTCAATCCGATACTGAAAGACACAGTGTCGCTCCTTTCTGATTACGCTGATTTGCCGAACTGGATTGCACTGAACAGCGGGACATCGCCCACACCGGCAACCTGCAGCATGATTTCTCCCGTACCGGGCAAGGCAACACGTTCAACCTTGCTCGCTACATAATTTTTGGTCGCCACCAAGGTCTTGCCCGCCGAGGCCTTGATCTCAAAGCGGTACTCTCCGGCAGGAAGGGGGGGCAGTTCATAATCCAGCCCGCCCGCCTTGCTCTCACCCCAACTCTTGCTGGCCACCAGCACGCCGTGTTGGTCATACACTTTGAGATCCACTTGCTCCGCCGCACCTTGCAGCTCGATTTGACCGCGGATCTTGTGCTCTTGCTGTTGTTTAAGGGTTTTGCTCGGCACCATGACCTCTTTGTCGACCAAAGCGGTACTCTGCAACACCTGCTGGGTATCCATCTTGGTGTTGCTCTGTAGCTGAAGCTTCTTCAGTCCTTCGACGCCCTCTACCATGCTGAACTGGGCCAGCTGGGCAACATACTGGGCTCCATCAAGTGGGTTGGTGGGATCCTGGTTCTGGATCTGCGCCACCATCATCTGCAGAAATTCGTTACGCAGTTGCATCCCGCTATTCTGATTGGCTTGCGTTTCCTGAGCAGCACCGGCGCCATTGCTGGCGATCTTGGGGTCAGCAACAGCCTGACCCGTACCACGCGCCGTATCCAGGCTACTGATCTGTGGCAAACTCATGACTTAGACTCCCTGACCAAGACGCAGCAAACCTTGCTGCATACTGTTGATCCGGTTGATCACCTCCACCGAGGTTTCAAAACCGCGAGAGGCGCTCATCATGTCAGCCATCTCTTCCACCACGTTGACGTTGGAGTAGTAGACAAAGCCATCCTGATCGGCCATCGGGTTGGTCGGCTCCAGCCGTTTCTCTACCTGACGGTCGGACTGCACGATACCCGCCACTTGCACCGACGCAGCCCCGAGGCCATCGGTATCCTGAATCTTCTGATAGAGAGTGGAAAAAACCGGCTTGATGGCACGAAACGCGGCGTCTTCACTGGCGGCCGCGCTATCCACGTTGGCCAGGTTGGAGGCAACGGTATCCAGCCGCACGGTCTGGGCGCGCATGGCACTGCCGGCGATGTCATAAATCTTGTTGAACGACATGGTTAACGGCCCTCGATCGCCTTGGCGATCCCGGTAATCTTCATATTGAGGAAAGTGAGACTGGTCTGAAAATCGGTGGCGTTGTTGGCAAATTTGCCCTGCTCAACCCCCAATTCGGCGGTATTGCCATCCATGGAGACCTGATAAGGAATGCGATAGAGGGGGTGACGCATGTCGTCACGCATGGCGCCCTGGCTGATGGCCTGACTCTCCTCGCCCGCAGCAACTTGCTGCGCGACACGGCCCAGAATCGTCTTATAATCGACATCCCGAGCCAGATAGCCCGGTGTATCCACGTTGGCCAGATTTCCCGCCAGAATACGCGCCCGCTCCGCCCTGACATCGAGGGCATAAGGGTGTACGCCGAGGGCGCTGTCAAATGAGATAGTCATGCTTCATCCTTTATCGTTCACTCAGACCGGGGTTACCCTTATCAAGACTCATGCCAACCATTAAGATACCTAGTTTCAAGCGGTTACCATGCTCCATCCGCCGCAAGCAGATGAGAAATGAGGAAGTGCGACTTCCCGTGTGGAAATGGAGTGGCATCTTCTGGCTACTGCTGAGCGCATTCGCGCACGGTGCCCCGCAGGAGCAAAGCACCATGCTTGAACAGTTGCTTGAACAAGATGCCCGCCAGAGTCTTGATGACTACGTCACTCAACAGGGATGGCCTGCAACCTCAGGGGAGTTTAAGGTCTGGCTTGCTCCTTCCGCCGAGCACCTTCCTCCCTGTCCCTCACAGTCACTCTCGTTACAAGCAGGTGGCCAGTATCGGCAACCCTGGGGACGACGCCCCTATCTCATCGAATGCACAGATCCCGTCTGGCAGGTGCGCGGGCGGGTAGAGGTCTCGCTACTGTTGCCGGTCTGGGTTGCTGCACGGGATATCGCAAAAGGTCAGGGCATCAGCGCCAGCGATCTGGTGGAGAAAGAGTTGGATGTCAGCCGCATACAGCGCGGGTTCACCCCGAGCAATCACTCCCTGCTGGGCCATAAAAGCAACCGGCATCTGAGAAGCGGACAGCTCATCGGTGAGCTGGACTTACAAAAGAGTTGGGCGGTCAAACAGGGGGAAGGGGTACTAATTCGTGCAGGGAAAGGTGAGTTCTCCGCAACAACCAGAGGGGAGGCCCTCGATAATGGCGCAATAGGCGACGGGATCAGAGTGAAAAATCTTAGCTCTGGCAAGCAGATACAGGCATGGGTGACTGATATAGGGGAAGTTGAAACCCGTTTTTGAACCAAGATCGCAATTTGATTCAAGTTCGACAAGCCTTAGGTCGCTAGTCATAAACAGACCATCAGGAAGTTACGTTATGAAAATTACCCGAACTGACCCGCTCTATATTCAAAACCAGTCTGGCCGTAAACCGGATGTAACGACCAAGCCGGAAACCAGACCTGCACAGTCATCCGAAGCGCGGATCAGCAGCACAGCACAGTCAGTAGCCAACGCCCGCAGCCAGCTTGCAACAACCCCGGATGTCGATATGGACAAGGTCAACGAGATCCGCAAAGCCATCAGTGAAGGCAAGCTGGAAATCGATCTGGATGCGCTGGGTCAGGCCATTCTGGATATGCATCGCCGATGAGCGTGGATACCAAGGCCACCGTCAAGGCATTGATCCTCGGGATCCAGCAGGATTACGGCCACTATACCGAACTCACCGCCCTGTTGCTGCGCCAACATGCACTGCTGGCAAGCCATGATGTCGATGGCCTGCAAGTCCATAACGAGCAGCAGACAGCGCTGATGGCCAAAGTGACACAACAGGCAAAGTTACGCTGCCAGCAGCTGCAGACATTGGGCCTCAAACCCGATGAGAAGGGGATGGCCACCCTGATAGCCAAGCTGCCACTTCCCCTGCGCACCACGGTAACCAATCAATGGCAACAGCTTGAACAGCTGCTGCACCAGTGTCTGCGCCAGAATGATCTCAATGGCCGCCTGCTGGCAGGCCAGATGGAGACGATTCATTCGCTGTTGGGACAAGAGTCAGGTTATCGTGACCCGGACAGCATCACGGATTAACCCTCCGTCTTACTCTTTGCGGGTCAGGTGACGCAAACTCGCCAGCTCGTCCAGCTGTAGCTGATCCCGCCTCTCCTGCTGCTGGCGAGCAACATCATCACGTCGTGCCAGCAATAGCTCCAGCCCCTTGACCCGCCCGAACTGCCGGACAAGTTCTCCTTCGTGGCGCTCCAGATCCAGTCTGGCCAGCGCAGATTGCTGCACCTGATGGGAGAGCAAACGGCGCAACTGGCCATCCATCTGTTGCTTGTTTTGCCATAGCAAAGGGTGAAACTTGTCGGAACCGGGCCGCAGCGAGGAGATCACTTCCTGCAATTTGTGTGCTCGCTGCTCTTCCCGCAACGCCAGCTCCCGCAAGCGTCGACGCTCGGCGCCAAGATTTTCCAGCTCTTCCTGTTGCAACCCCAGATAAGACTTCAGCATAACGAATCCTTATCCCTGTCCCAGCACCTGCTTGAGACCAACCATCACCTGTTCAAAGGCCATCTCTTCATGCAGGCCTTGTTGCAGAAATGCCGCAATCCCCGGATAACGCTGAACCGCTTCATCCATCTGCGGATCGGCCCCGGGTTGATAACCGCCCAGTGGCAACAGTTCACGCACCTGTTGATAGCGTCCCCATAGCTGGCGCAAGGTGACCGCCAGCTTTTGCCATTCGGCAGGCACGACTTGTGGCATGACCCGACTGACCGAGGCACCGATATCGATGGCGGGATAGTGGCCCTCTTCCGCAAGACGGCGGGTCAGCACGATATGACCATCGAGAATGGCGCGCGCCGCATCGACCACCGGATCCTGTTGGTCATCCCCTTCCGCCAGCACTGTGTAGAACGCACTCAGACTGCCATCCGGATGTGTGCCGTTACCGGCTCGCTCCACCAGCTGGGTCAGCATGCTGAACACCGAGGGTGGATACCCTCTGGTGGCAGGAGGTTCACCGATGGCCAACGCAATTTCCCGCTGTGCCTGGGCATAGCGGGTCAGCGAATCCATCAGCAGCAGCACATCCTGCCCCTGCTCACGGAAATACTCGGCAATCCGGTGGCATAGCTGGGCCGCTCGCAGCCGCATCAGGGGAGATTGATCCGCTGGCGCCGCAATGACCACGGCGCGAGCCAGACCATCAGCCCCCAGACTGTGTTCGATGAACTCGCGCACTTCACGGCCCCGCTCACCAATCAGTCCCACCACCACAATCTGGGCTGCGGTATTGCGGGTCATCATGCCCAGCAACATACTCTTGCCTACCCCCGAGCCGGCGAACAGCCCCAAACGCTGGCCCTTGCCAACCGTCAGCAGGCCATTGATGGCGCGGATACCGACATCCAGCGGCTCACGTACCGGAGTTCGCAATAGCGGATTGGGGGGAAGAGCAAACAGGGGGACACTGTCACCAACATCGGGTAACGGCTGCCCGTCGAGGGGCTGCAGCAGTCCATCGAGTACCCGCCCCAGCAGATGACGACCAAGCCGAACGGTTTCCTCTCCATCGATCGGTTCGACCTGAGCCCCCGCGAAGAGGCCACTCATCGGCTGCAGCGGCATCAGGTAAGAGATATCCCGGTTAAAACCGACGACCTCGGCCAGCAAGGGGGCGCCACTTGCCGTGCTGACACGACAACGCTGCCCCATCACAAGTTGGCAGCCGACTACTTCCAGAGTCAAACCGGTGACTCGCACCAACCGGCCAAAGCGACGAAATGCGGGTAGCTCATCCAGATTGTCCAGCGCACTGGTCAGTGCCTGCTGCAAGGCTTCATGCATCTTGCGGCACGTCCAGCGAGCTGTTGAGCTGTTCGATGCAGGTTGCCAGACGGGAGCTGGTGCTTACCTCGACGACGGCAGCACGAGTTTCGATACGGGCATCGCCTACCCCGAGCGCTGCATCGACTTGCAATGGCCACCCTTCGCAGCGAGTCACCCCCTGCTCGGCGAGTCGCTGTCGGTCTCCCTCATTGAGGTAGATCACCAGCTCTTCCGATTCACTCGGCAAGGTAGCCAACGCCTGCTCGACCTGATTCATCACCTGCTGCGGATTGAGGGTGAATTCGGCCATGATGACCCGCTTGGCCACCTGCGCCACCAGCTGGGCAATCAGCTCTTTCTGCTCGGCCATCCGGGCCCGGCTCAGTGACTCCCACTGCTCTTGCAGCTTGGCAAACGGCACCATTGCCTGTTCGAAGGCGGCTCGCCCCTCCGAAAGGCCCTGAGCAAACCCACGGGTTTGCCCTTGTTGTAAACCGGTACTCTCGCCTTCCTGCAGGCCGCTGGTCAGCCCTTGCTGGTAGCCGGCCTGATAGCCTTCATCATGACCTTGCTCCAGCCCCTGCTGATAGCCGAATTCAAACTGTTCTTGTTGACTCCGTGCCTCTTCCCCACTCTGACCGAGCGCAGGGAAACGATACAGACGGGTCACCCCAGGCATCAATTTGCGCACATTGTGACTCATGAATGCCTCCTGTTAACTGACGGTGGGCTCTTCGAACAGCTGGAACTCGATCTCGCCCTGCTCCACCAACTCGCGGACCAGTTGCATGACCTCTTCCCTTGCCTGCTCGACCTTGCGCAAAGAGACACTGCCCTGGTTCTGGATCTGATCGTCCAGCGCCTGAGCCATCCGCTTCGGCATGGCACCCAACACCACCTTGCGGAAGCTGGTTTCGGTGTTCTTGAGAGCCAATGCCAGCAATTCGCTGGGCAGCTCCTGCACCAACCGCTGCAAGGTGTCGTCGCTCTGACGGCGCAACGCCATGAAATCGAACATGTTCTTCTCGATCTCCAGCGCCATGTCACCGTCGTGTTCGCGCAACAGGGAGAGCATCTGCTCCTTGTCCCCCTGATAACGGTTGAGAATATCGGCTACCTGCCGAACCCCATTTACCTTGGCACCGGATTGATCTGCCACGTAGGTGAGGCAACGATCCAGTGTCAGCCTGAGCTCGCCCAGCACATGTTCACTGACACTGCTGAGACTGGCGACGCGCACCAGCAAATCGTCATGCACCGAGCCAGGCAAGGCATCGAGCACGGCTGATGCGGTCTGGGGCGGCAGGAAGGCCAGCAGCACGGCCTGCATCTGGGGATGTTCGTTGCGGAAGAAACGGGCCAACACATCGGCAGGCACCCACTGCAGACGCTGGATATCCTGGCTCATCACATCGCCGTACAGACTGTCGAGCAGACTACGGGAGAGTCGTTGCCCCAGAGCAAGATCGAGCGTCTGTTCCAGATACTCCCTTGAAGCACTGCCAATTCCGCTCTGCTCACGGTAGTGATTGAAGAACTGCTGCAACGTCCACTTTGCCTCCATCGAACTGACGCCAGAGAGAGAGGCCATCTTGGAAATCAAACGCTGCACCTCGTCGCGGGAGAGCTTCTGCATCACCTTGGCCGCAGATTCGGTCCCCATGCTCAGCAACAAGATGGCGGCCTTCTCAAGGTTGTCGATATCGATATCGACGGCACTCTGATTCAAGTTAACGCTGTTCATTGCCACTCACCCATGCTCTGACAACCTCCGCCACCCGGGCGGTATCTTTTTCAACCAGCAACTGCAAATGCTTTAGCTGAACCTCCAGCTCGGATCCCGGTTCCGGCAACGACTCCATATCGAGTGACGAGAACTGGGGCTCCATCTTGTTGTCAGTACGGATCAGACTATTTGAAAGTGCAGACGTCAGCTGGGGATCATCGTCATCCCTGCGCATGGACAATCCGACAGTGGGCTCCAGATCTTCCTCAGTCTCACTCATTTCCATATCCGGCTGTTGCTGGGTACGAACCAGATGTTTCACCAACGGCCGAATACCGAAGAAGACCAGTGTCAGGCCAAGCAAACCACCGACCAGATAACGCAGGGAGTCTTGCCAATAAGGGGTTTCCCACCAGCTGGATTCGGGAGCAGCTACTGGTACCGCACCATTGAAATCGAAGGCCTGCAGACTAATCTGATCGCCACGCGTCTCATCGAAACCGACAGCACGCTCTACCATCTGACGGATCTGTGTCAGTTGCTCGGCACTCCAACCACCTTTCGGAGCGATCTGCTGATTGAGCAGAATGGAGACGTTAATTCGTTCCAGACGTCCCTGCTGGTAACGGGTGTGCACTATGGTGCGACTGTTTTCGTACTGCTTGCTGACTTCCTGACGCTCGGTACGAGTGTCGTTCTGTTGTGTAGCGGTATTGGTATTGGCATTGCCTTTGTCAGCACCAGCCTTTTCATCTTTTGCCGCTGTTTCAGGCGGGCGGTTGGATAACGCCCCCGGGATCCCCATCGCCAACGCATCGATGGTCTTGTCTGACTTATTGGACTCGCGAGTCACCACCCCTTGCGGATCGAGCTGCTGCTGGGTCTCTTCGACAGCGTTGAAGTTCACGTCTGCCGCAATCTGCACCTTGAAATTGGTGCTGCCCAGCATGGGATAGAGCATGTCATTGGCACGCTGACGAATGTATTGTTCCAGCTTGCGGACATACTCCATCTGTTGAACGCTCTGCTTGCCAAAACCGACCTTGTCCCCCAGCTCTGCGCTGAGCAACTGGCCGGATTGATCAACCACGGTCACGGCGCCAGGTTTCATTCCGGAGATACTGCCCGCCACCAGATTGGCAATCGCCTCGACCTGACCCGCTTCGATGGATTGGCCCGGTTGCATATCGAGCATTACCGATGCACTCGGTTTCTCCTCATCGCGTCCAACGAATAGCGTGCGCTTCGGAATAGCCAGATGAACACGGGCACTGCGCACGGCATCGAGCGCTATGATGGTGCGAGCCAGCTCCCCTTCCAGGGCATGACGATAACGCGCCCCTTCCATAAATTCGCTGGTACCCAGTCCGGTTACGTTGTCCAGCCCTTCCAGACCAGACGGCATGGCTGCACGCACCCCTCGCGCAGCAAGTGCCATCCGGACATGAGCCAGCTGATTTTCAGGAACCAGTACCTGACCGGTGCTCTTTTCCAGACGGAAAGGTACCTGCTCTTTCTCCAGCATCTCCATGATGTTGGCGGTATCGTATAGTTCCTGTTTGCCATACAGGGGTACATAGTTTTTGCTGGAGGTCCACAGGATAACGACTATGGTGCCTGCCACAATGGCAGCCAGCAGAGCAATGGTCAGGATCGATTTGTTGTCACGGGAGAGGGTACGCCAATTGCGTAATCCCTCTTGTAGCCTGATTTTGAGCGAATCAGGGGCTGCCCCCTGAGGAGACGTTACCAGTTCAGTCATCTGTTACCTCAGAGCGGCATGCGCATAATGTCATCAAAACCGGTCATCAGCTTGTTGCGAACCTGCATCAAGGCTGAAAAACTCAAGCCGGCTTTTTGACTCGCCACCATGGCGCCCACCAGATCATCGCTCTGCCCAGCATCTACGGATGCCATTAATTTTGACGCGACATTCTGCTGTTCATTGACGCGTCCGACCACATCCCGCATGGCATCGGTAAATGATGCTCCCGACAGATCATTGGATTCGATAGAAGGGGTCTGGCTTGCGACACGCTGCATCTCCTGCATCTGCTGCAGTAGCGTCACCTGTGATGACATCATCTGAATCTTCACTTTTTATCCCTCAGCTTGAATCTGCTGCTCAATATCAATGCCTTGCTCACGCATCGCCGCAAGCTTGTAGCGCAGTGCCCTGGTTGTCATGCCCAATGCATCTGCTGTGCGGGTACGATGGCCACGAAAGCGGCGCAAGGTCTCTAATACAAATTGGAACTCGGCATGCCGCCGGGTTTCACTTAACCCCTCGGGAGCATGCCACGTGTCTGATGCGACGGTTTCTTCGGGAAGAATACAATTTGGCAACATCAAATCGACGGACTGTATATGCAAACCACGCGCCATGATTAATGACCGTTGAATGACATTATCCAGCTCTCGTACATTTCCTGGCCATTCATATGACAGCAACAACTGACAGGCACGTTCACTCAGGCGATAGCCCTGTTGGGATGCATAACGCTCAATAAAGTAGTTGGCCAGCGGAATAATATCCTCAGGACGTTCACGCAATGCGGGCCAATTCATTGGCAATACATCCAGACGATAGAAAAGGTCTTCACGAAATAGCCCACATGCAACCAGTTTGCGCAGATCTTTATTGCTGGCGGCAATGATTCGAACATCAAGAGCAATCGTTTGATTGCTGCCAAGTCGCTCAACTTCTTTTTCTTGCAGCACCCGTAATAATTTAGCCTGCAGGTTCAAAGGAAGCTCTGATATTTCATCCAGCAACAGGGTCCCCCCCTGAGCCAACTCAAATTTTCCGGGCTGGGCAGAAACAGCACCGGTAAATGCACCTTTATTGTGGCCAAAAAGAATTGACTCAAGCATTGCCTCAGGAATTGCTGCACAATTAATCGCCAGAAATGGTTTTTCCGCTCTGGCAGACATTTCGTGAATATAACGGGCCAACCGTTCTTTACCGGTTCCTGACTCACCACCGATCAGAATGGTGGCAGAAGTTTTGGCTGCTCGTCGGGCCAGTTGCAAGACCTGCAGGCTCATGGGCGACACAGCGATAAGATTGGGGATCGCCTGACGAAGGCGTAGAGCACCACGGACAGCATCGAGCAATTGCTGGGGGCAGAAGGGTTTGACAATATAGTCAACAGCCCCGGCACACATAGCTTCCGCAGCAATAGTGGCCTGGTGCTCATTGACCATGATGACACAATCAAGTCCTTCGAATTCACGCAGAATACGCGGCCCAAGCTCGGTCATAGCATCCATATCGAGCAGGATCAAATTGACATTACCATCAGCAATAATGCCCTTTGATTGTTTAACAGAATTAACGCTTGATACCCTGATGCCTTCCTTGGATAGGATTTTTTCAACCTCATTTTCGGCAACTATTAGCGGCTGAATCAATAATATATGGGGCCCAGCCAAGCTATCGCCACACAACCCGATTGTTGTATTTATTGGTAATCCCGAAGACATAGACGTCCGACACCTGTGATTGTGGATAGAACAATCAATAGAGCTGAATTATCAGACACAAAGGAGAAATACAAATTCGCACTTACAAAAGTGCAATTTGTATCTAGATGGTAACGGAATTGTATCCAAACTCACCTTGGTAACCCCGCTGTCATTAGCTTTCCTGCTGTTAGACCGGAGGCTTTGCGTCCTGACTTTTCAGTTCAGTTTGCCCTTACAATGTGATAACACGCCCAGCCTGATGGGCTAAGCGTGTGGCAACACAATTAATATTGTTTTTGTTATTTAACTTTCACACATTGCTGCGTCAATTTTCGCCACATCATATAGTATTCATACGGCAATTCAAGCAGGGGCGGAAAAAACACTTCCCTTCAGGATATTTATCCAACAGTAATTAACCAAGTGTACCAATTACCTCCACCCGTAGCTCTTCAGGTATCTCATTGTAGGAAAGCACTTTGAGGCCTTTTGCAAATGACCGGGCATAACGGGCCATAAGCGGTCTCAGTTGCGGCATAACAACCAATACGGGGGCATGTCCCAACTGCTGCAACTGCTCCTTCACCAACGGCATATTTTGCTGCAATTGGGCCAGCAGTTGTGGATCAACCGGAAAGCTGTCCAGCTGGATTTTGCCCTGCTGTTGTGACTGATTCATGGCAGCCAGCAAGGTCTGCTCAAGGCGATCATCCAGCGTAAAGGTGGCCAGCACATCGCGATTACCAATGGCCTGCCGTACAATCTGGCGCTTCAAGGCGCAGCGCACATCGGATGCCAGCAAGACAGGGTCTTTGGTCAGCTCGCTCGCATCCAGCAGCGTCGTGGCAACGGTTCGTATATCGGTAAGACTGACCTGCTCCTTTAGCAATTGACGAAACACTCTCAATTGCTGCATTTGGGTCAGCGCCAGATTCAGCTCTTCAGCCAACCGGGGGGACTGACTGGCGAGATATTGGCCCAGTTTGCCAACTTCATCGTGACCAAACAGTGCATCAAGTTGTTCACGCAACAACTTGCTGGCGTGAGTGGCAATCACGGTGGCCGAATCCACCACCGAGTAACCAAGATTAAGTGCCTTGGCCTTTTGCTCAGGGGAGATCCAGACCGCACTCATGCCGTAGGCCGGGTCCTGAGTCAACTCGCCATCTAAAGCGCCATAGGTCTCACCACTGCTGATGGCCATCAAGCGCTGACAATCCACATTCCCCATCGCTAACGCGACGCCGGACAGCTTGATCCGGTACTGATCCGGCTGCAGTTGCAGATTGTCGCGCACCCGGATCTCGGGGAGCAGAAAACCGTACTGCTCGGAGAGGGTTTTACGGATCCCGCGCACTCGTGCAAGCAGTTCAGCCCCTTTATCCGTTTCAGCCAATGGCACCAGACGATAACCAAGCTCGATGGCGACCGTATCGACTGGCGGCAAATCCTGCCACTCCAGTGCCTGCTGTTCAGGCTGAATCATTTGACGAGTCAGCTCTTGCGCTGCATCCAGATCCGGCACATTGACGGCTCGCTTGCTGACACTCCAGCCAGTCCAGGCCAGTACAGCTGCGAAACTGAGGAATGCGAGCATCGGCATCCCGGGCACCAGACCCAGGATCAGCATGATAGTTGCAGAGGTATAGATAACGCGAGGCGATGCCAGGATCTGCTGACCAACCTGATCAGCCATCTCCCCCTCATCACTGACCCGGGTCACGATAATGGCCGCAGCAGTCGACATCAGCAGGGACGGGATCTGGGCAACCAGACCATCACCAATGGTCAGCAGCGCATAACGCTGGAAGGCTTCGGCAACGGGTAAGGCATGCTGGAAAATACCGATGGCCAACCCACCCACCAGGTTGATGATCAGCACCAACATGCCAGCTATCGCGTCACCACGAACGAACTTGGAAGCACCATCCATTGCACCATAGAAGTCCGCTTCTCGCGCGATCTCCTCACGGCGAGCCCTGGCCTGATGCTGATCCATGGTACCGGCATTCAAGTCGGCATCGATGGCCATCTGCTTGCCGGGCATAGCATCCAGAGTGAAGCGAGCGGATACTTCCGAAATCCGCTCGCCACCCTTGGTGATCACCACAAAGTTGATGATCATCAGGATCACGAAGACCACCAGACCGACGACATAGTTGCCACCGATCACCACTTCACCGAACGCCTGAATGACCTTACCGGCCGCTTCATGCCCTTCATGACCGTGCAGCAACACCACACGGGTAGAGGCCACGTTCAGCGACAGCCGCATCAGGGTGGCAACCAGCAATACGGTTGGGAATACCGAGAAATCGAGTGGTCTGCGGGCCGAGACGGATACCAGCAACACCAGTACCGCCAACACGATGTTGAAGGTAAAGAGCGCATCCAGCAGCCAACCGGGCAGAGGCAGGATCATCATGGCCAGAATGGCCAATAACATCAGCGGAATTGCGGTATAGGATTGGGTGAATACACGCCAGTTCACAACTTACCTCTCAGGTTGACGTAACTCGGGCGGTACATATAACGGGGCAAGAGGGGTCGGTTTCCTTCCCTTGCCTGCCTCATACGCCCTTAACTGCAATACATGGTTCAATACATAGGCAACTGCCGTGTACAGCCCCGCAGGGACTTCCTGATCCACCCTGGTCGAGTGATAGATGGCTCGCGTCAACTCGGGCAAGCTCATCACCATCTTGTCATGCTGCTTGGCCACCTGACGGATCCGCTCGGCCATGCTGTCGACCCCTTTGGCAATAACGAAAGGGGCATTGGCACGAGCCGCATCATATTTTATGGCCACCGCATAATGGGTCGGGTTAACGATAATCACATCTGCCTGCGGTACCCGCTGCTCGATACGCGCGCGGGCAAGCATTCCCTGTACCTGGCGGATTTTGGCTTTGATTTCGGGACGCCCTTCGCTGTTCTTGTGCTCATCCTTGACCTCTTGTTTGGTCATCCTGAGCTGCTTGTTAAGCGACCAGCGCTGATAGGGCACATCCAGCACGGCAATCAGCATCTGTACACTCCCCAGCAGAATAAATGCCTGGGAGAGGATCCGTAGCGCCTGTTCGAGGGCCGCCTGAGGGGGCATCCGGTTCATCATCAACAAAGAAGGCCATTGATGATTTAACATCAACGCCAGCGTGCCGCCGATCAGCGTCACCTTGAGCAGTGACTTCAGCAACTCCATCAGGCTGTTCTTGGAAAACATCCGCCCCAGCCCCTTCAAAGGGTTCATCTTCTCGCCACTGGGTAGCAGCTTTTTCCAGGTCAGCGCCATACCGCCCGGCACTATGCTGAGCAACACCAGCATCAGGGCCAGAAAACCAAACAGGGGCAGCAGCACCCACAGCATGTTTATCAGCGCTTCACCCAACCAATGGATCATCATCTGCGGGTCACGGGCACCTTGCCAGTCAAAACGCTGCGGACGCTTCATCAACTCGGCAAAGAACTGGCCAAACCCCGGCACCATCCACTGCATCACCAACCCGCCAAGCAGCAACAAACCGGCAGAACTGAGCTCTTTTGAGCGGGCGATCTGCCCCTCATCTCTCGCTTTCTGGCGTTTCTGGCTGGAGGCCTCTTCGGTTTTGTCCTGTGCGCTGTTCTGACTCATGCCGGGGTCAAGCCTCGCAGCTGTTCAAGCACATGGGTAACCAAATCCAGATAACGGGAGGGCACACCACTGATGGAGAGCGCCATGGTGAGCAACCCGAGCAACAGGGTCATGGGAAAACCGAGAGAGAAGATATTGAGCGAAGGGGCGGTCCGGTTCATCACCCCGAAGGTCAGGTTAACCATCAACATGGCGACAACGGCAGGCAACGTCAGCAACAGGGCGGCACCGATAGACCAACCAAACAAGCCGATCACACCTTTCATATCGATCAGATCCAGAGATGAACCCGGCGGCCAGCTACGCAGGCTCTGCACCAGAATATCCAGTACCACCAGATGGCCATTTAGCCCCAGAAAGAGCAAGGCGCAAAACACCATCATGACCTGACTGATGATGGGGGCAGAATCCCCGTTGACCGGATCATTCATCACCGCCATCGCGAGCCCCATCTGCATGGAGAGGATCTGCCCCGCAGTGGTCATCACCATATAGAGCAACTGGACACACAGACCAAACAGCAAACCAAACAGCAGCTGCTCCACCGCTAGGACCAGCGCACCGGCACTGAAAGGATCGACAACCGGCATATCCTTCATCATGGGGGCGAGCAGCAGGCTGATGATGAACGCCAGCATCAGGCGAACTTGCGCAGGCACCCGGCTATCCCCAAAGACCGGCATCACCCAGAATGCCATGCCGATCCGGATAAACGGCCACCACCACTGTCCCAACCATGCGGTCAGGTCAGCAGCACTGAGTGACAGCAGCGAATTCATCCGATAAACCCGGGGATTTTAAGAAAAAGATCCTGAAACAAAGTGGTGATCTGCGACAACAGCCAGTTACCCGTAAAGATAAGGGTCATCAGAGTCACGATAAAACGGGGAAGAAAACTGAGCGTCTGCTCCTGGATCTGGGTGGCCGCCTGAAAAATACTGACCACCAAACCTACGATCAGGCCCGGTACAATCAGCACCGAGACCATAGTCACCACCAGATTGACCGCGCCACCAACCAGGGCAACGCTCTGCTCAGGGGTCATATCAGCCTCCCCCACCAAAGCTGGCAGCCAAGGTGCCGACGGTCATCGACCAGCCATCGACCAGCACAAACACCATCAGTTTGAAGGGTAACGAGATGATCAGCGGTGAGAGCATCATCATCCCCATCGCCATCAAGACGCTGGCGACCACCAAATCGATCACCAGAAAGGGGATAAACAGCATAAAGCCAATCTGAAATGCGGTATTCAACTCACTCAATACAAACGCGGGCAACAGCACCCCGAAAGGCACATCCTCTTTGGCGACCGTAGTTGGTTCGCCAGAAATACGCAGCATCTGCTCCAGATCCGGTTCACGGGTCTGGGCCAGCATGAATTTGCGCAGGGGCTTTTCTGCCTTGGCGATCCCCTCTGACAGGGTTATTTCATTCTGGTCATAAGGAACAAATGCATTCTGATACATGTCCGTCCAGACCGGTCGCATAATCACCACAGTCAGGATGAGGCTGATGCCGATAAGCACCCGGTTGGGAGGACTCTGCTGCAGGCCAAGTGCCTGTCTCAATATGGCCAGCACGATGATGATCCGGGTAAAACTGGTCATCATCAGTAACAAGGTCGGGAGCAGACCCAGCAGGGTCATGAAGAAGAGGATCTGCAACTTGATGTTGTAGTCCTCACCCCCTGAAGCGCCTGGTGATACCGAGAACAGGGTCATGTCCGCCCCCCAGCTGGGCAGCGAAAATAACAGCAGCGTCAGCAGCAGATAGCGCATCAGTCGTCCATGCCGCCCAGCAGGTTGGTATCGATGACATCGACCAGGCGCAGACCATATTTGCCATTCACGACGACGACTTCGCCCTTGGCAAGCAGACGGCCATTCACCCGCACATCCAGCGGTTCACCCGCCAGCTTGTCCAGTTCAATGACAGCCCCCTCCTCGACGCGCATCAAATCGCCGAGCGGCACTTCGGTACTGGCCACTTCCAGCGTCACCTTGACCGGGATCTGGCGAAAGAAGGAGAGATCCCGTTGTTTGCTGCTACTGGTGGGGGCCAAGTAGTCTGCGGCGCTAGGCATGCTGATGTCGTCACCAAACAGTTGATCCAGTCCATCCAGATCCAGCGGATCATTCATATTGTGCTCGCTCATGATTCAATTTACTCCTCTACAACCGTCGCAACCTGATAGACCAAGCTGCCTTTGTGTTCTGCGATTCGTCCACTGAAGCAGGGACGGCTGCCAATCAGTGCTGGCACCACCTCAGGCAAGTCCAGTGACAGCACATCACCCACCTGGAGACACTCAAGATCAGCCAGCGTCATGGACAATTGGCCCATCACCACCCGCAGACGTACCGGGACATGAGTCAGAGCCTGTTCCAGCTGACCTGCCGGCAATGAATGACTGACCGGAGAAATGGACTCCTCGGGGGGAAGCAACCACATCTGCCAGTGATGAGTGCAATTACCTGCCTGCAGGGTTGCCTGCGTGGTCCAGAGCTGACGGTGGGCGATGGAATCCCGTGGCACGACATGCAACTGCCACTTCAGATCCCCCAACCCCAGACAAGCACACCAGATATCAACCTGATACTGGCAAAGCCGCAATAACAGCCGCTGTTCGGTATCGGTCAGCCCTTTGCCAGACTGAACATGCTCCTCTTTTTGCTGCAAGGTGCCGCCGAAAAAGAGGACCGCAAGACGATAGATGACCAGAGGTGCGATCGAGAAATAGACGGCGCGCTGTGGTTCAAGCGGACTTCTCGCTTCGACCCAGATATCAGCGCCATCTGTCTCTGCCGGGCCGGAAAAGGCAAACTCGCCATAATTCAGTTCGCACTCCGCACTGTTGAACAGCTGGGCCATACAACTCGCAGCTTGCAGGGAAAATGTGCTCAACTGGCCATTGACCTGCTTCAAGCGGGCGTGATTAAGCCGCTCGACACCCAACAGATCATAATGAGGCAGGGTTCTGCCCCGTTCTGCGCTAAGCAGCCGGGAAGGTGTGAGCATTGCGCTGCTTGATGACATTAATAATCCACCTTAACCATTTCATCTCGCCTTACTGCCACAGGGTCGCTCATCAGGCCAGCAGTGTGATAGATACAGACAGTCCAGCCGACGTATATCGACCAAAAAGGGTGAGAACTTTATTACAAATTCCAGAAAGCCGCCATGCGGTGCATCTCGGTGTGAATAATAAAAATCCCGGTGCCGTTAGGCACCGGGATTTTAGCGTGACGGTTCACGCGGAATGAGGTCGGAGTCGGCCTGTAAGCCGGGTTCTGTACCGGGTTGCCCCGGGTAGCAATCATTCCTCTAGGCCAGCAATCGCTCGCTGGCTCAAGCAACCTACCCGCCCCCAACGCGGGCCGCGCCAATAGGGGCCTATTTGGTCTTGCTTCGGGTGGAGTTTACCGTGCCACGAACTGTTGCCAGTCGCGCGGTGCGCTCTTACCGCACCCTTTCACCCTTACCTGATCCCTTGCGGGCCATCGGCGGTCTGCTCTCTGTTGCACTGGTCGTAGGCTCACGCCCCCCAGGCGTTACCTGGCACCCTGCCCTGTGAAGCCCGGACTTTCCTCCCCTCCGCCCGTCTGTCCCGAGAGACACAACGACGAAGCAGCGATTGCCCAGCCAACTCCGAGGCGCGGATTATAGCCTTGCGATACGCACGGGGTAAACCGGCAATTCCCGTTTACAGCCATTTATCGCGCTTTGGCCATCGTTTACAGACTGAATGCTCGCCGGTTCGGGGGATTGCACAGGTCAGAAAAAAGTCTACTGACCTATTTCATCGGCTCAATAGTGCTCGAGACCGTATTTATAGAGGGCATTCTTCTTCACACCGTGGATCTCGGCGGTCAGGGCGGCCGCTTTTTTCAGTGGCAACTCGGCCACCAGCAGCCCCAGAGTGCGGATCGCCTCGGCCGGCAGATCCTCTTCCTCTTTGGAGGCGCCAGCCACGACCAGCACGATCTCGCCGCGGCAGCGGTTGTCATCTTCACCAAGCCAGGCCAGCATTTCGGAGGCTGGCAGACCGTGGATCGACTCAAAGGTCTTGGTCAGCTCGCGGCACACCACCACCTGACGCTCGCCGAGAATGCGAGCAATCGCTTCCACTGTATCCTGCACACGGCGCGGGGATTCGTAGAACACCAGCGAGCGGGTGTCTTCAATAACGGCTTGCAGGCGATCGTCACGCCCCTTGCTCTTGGCGGGCAGGAAGCCCTCAAAGGCAAAGCGATCGGTGGGCAGACCGGCCGCGCTCAGGGCGGTAATGGCGGCACAGGGACCGGGCAGCGGCACCACTTTGACCCCGGCTTCACGACAGCGGGTGACCAAGTGATAACCGGGGTCGCTAATAAGCGGGGTGCCGGCATCGGAGACCAGCGCAACACTCTTGCCCTCTTTGATCCGGCCGATCAGCACATCGGCTTTCTGCTGCTCGTTGTGATCGTGCAGGGCGAAGGTCGGCACCGAGATTTGGTAGTGGCTGAGCAGGATACCGGTATGACGGGTATCTTCGGCTGCCACCAGATCGACACTGCGTAAAATGTCCAATGCACGCTGGGTGATGTCCGCCAGATTGCCGATCGGAGTGGGGACTATATACAGGGTTGGGATGTCACTCATGGGATCTCCGAGTGCCCCGACAATTGTGTCGCCATATTGGCCCGTTTACACTATGGGGAACTTCAACACTGGTCGGGGAATGAACTTGAACCGGGTTACAAAGCAGCTAAGTGTATCACGACTCTTCGGCATCATACTCGCGGCAGTACTGCTCGCCGCCTGTGCGTCGGAGCCCAATCAACCGTCAGGGCAGTCAGGCATGCCCTCTGCGTTCTCCAATCTGACCAAGAATGCCCAGTGGTATCTTGAGCAGGTGGACCCTGCCAAGCCGGCCGAGGCCTTTACCTGGCAGATGCTGGCGGCACGCAGCTATCTGGCGCTGGGCCAGGCTAAACCGGCCTCGGCACTGTTCCAGCAATTGCAGAAGCAGGCCAAGGATCCCGTTCAGAAGGCGCAGTTGCAACTGCTGCAAGCCCATCTGTTGCTGGCGCAAGGCCACGCCAATCAGGCACTGATCCTGCTGGAAGGCAAACCCGAGGTGGTGCTGGATGTCGATACCCAGAAGGATTGGTATCGCCAGCGCGTGGTGCTGCAGCTAGACATCAACAACAAGTTTGGCGCAGCCAAGTCGTTGATTGCACTGGAGCCCTACCTCAATCAGAGCGAGCAGGCGACCAACCATCAGCAGATCTGGTCGTTGCTCAAAAGCATGACCCCCTCCACCCTGCAAGCGCTGGAAGAGGCACCTGCCCCTGATGTGACCACCGGCTGGTTGCGACTGGCGGCACTGGTCAACGAGTTTGGCGCCCAGCCGAACCTGCTGGCCCGCCAACTGGCAGGCTGGAAGCGCGACTTCCCCAACCATCCGGCCCAGAAAGATATGCCGGCAGGATTGGGCGATCTGGCTGCCACTGCCAGCACCTCGGTGCAACAGATCGCTGTGCTGCTGCCCCTCTCCGGCAATCTGGAGCCGCAGGGCGCCGCCATCCGTAACGGTATGCTGATGTCTTATAAGGAAAATCAGGGGCAATTCACCCTGAACTTCTACGACACCCAGAGCAAGTCGACCGGCGACCTTTATAAGCAGGCGATTCAGGAAGGGGCAGACATGATCATCGGCCCGCTGCTGAAAGACCGGGTCGAGGAGCTGCTCAAGGCCAATCCGACCGTGCCGGTACTGGCGCTCAACGAGCTGGACAAGCCGGTCGTCAACGACACCACCTACTACTTCTCCCTCTCTGCCGCCGCAGATGCCGCGCAGGCAGCCCAGTACCTCTACACCCAGGGCTACCGTAAACCGCTGCTGATCGCCGCCCAGGGTCGGATCGGTTACAGCAGTATCAAGGCGTTCGAGCAGAGCTGGGCCACCCTGAGCCAGGATAAGCCGGTGGTTGCCACCTTCGGTGCCCGCAACGAAGTACAGGGGATGGTCAAGAATGCCCTGAGTGGCCGCTCTACCGCCCGAGCTGGTGAAGTGGTGCAACTCTCTGATGCCGCACCGCGCAGCATCGATGCCGTTTATGTGGTGGCCAACAGCCTGGAAACGCGGATGATCAAGCCCTACGTGGATGTATCGGTCAATCCGATGGGCAGCCTGCCTATCTACACCAGCTCCCGTGGCTACGACAGCGCCGCAACCGAGGTCGCCTCCGAGCTCAACGGCATGCATATCGCCGATATGCCGCTGCTGCTGGGCGGCTACGAGAAACAGCGCGAGCAGATCGCCCTGCTCTGGCCGCAGACCCAGGGTGACCTGCTGCGTCTGTTTGCCATGGGCTACGATGCCGTCAGCCTGGCTGAGAACCTGCAGCAGATGCGCAAGGTGGGTGGCATGCAGCAGGCCGGCATGAGCGGTCAGCTGAGCGTGGATGCCCAAGGTAATATTGTGCGGATGCTGAGCTGGGGTACTTACCAGAACGGCAAACTGGTCGACGAGAACGCCGTTCAGCAGCTGGAGGAGCCCTCCAATGAAGGAACTATGGAAACGGATGCGCCAGCAGTTGCCGAGCCTGTTCCCCTCACCAACGAGCAAGGGACAGCACTTTGAACAAGTCGCTGAACGCTGGTTGCAGGCTCGGGGCCTGCAACCGGTAGCTCGCAACTACCGTTGTCGTGGCGGTGAAATAGATCTCATCATGCACCAGGGCCAGACCCTGGTGTTTGTTGAGGTGCGCTACCGGGCCACCGGCAGCCATGGCGGGGCCGCCAGCTCGGTCACCCGCAGCAAACAGCACAAGATCATGCTGGCAGCGCGCCACTATTTGAAGCAACATGCCATCAACGAGGCCAATCAGGCCTGCCGATTCGATGTGATTGCGTTCGAGGGCGACCAGCCAGCCTGGATCCAGAACGCATTTTAAGAGGACCCTATGACTGACCGCATCAAAGAGAACTACACCGAAAGCATCCAGACCAAGATAGCCGCCGCCGAGGCGCTGCCGGATGCCATCCATACTGCAGCCCAGATGATCACCATCTGCCTGCTCAATGGCCACAAGGTGCTGGCATGCGGTAACGGTCCTTCTGCCGCACTGGCGCAGCTGTTTATCTCCGAGCTGGTCAACTGCTACGAGACCCAGCGCCCCTCCCTGCCCGGCATGGCCCTGACCCCGGACATGGCAACCATCAGCGCCATCGCCACCGACCACGGTTTTGAAGAGGTCTACGCCAAGCAGATCCGCGCGCTGGGCCAGCCTGGCGACATTCTGGTGGTCATCACCACCTCCGGCCACAGCCGCAGCCTGATCAAGGCCGCCGAGGCTGCCCTCTCCCGCGACATGACCATAGTGGTGCTGAGCGGGGGTGACGGTGGCGAAATGGCAGGTCTGCTCGGCCCGAACGATGTGGAGATCCGTGTTCCCTCCGCCCGTCGCCCTCGCATTCTGGAAGTGAACCTGTTGACCCTGCACTGCCTGTGTGATCTCATCGACCAGACACTTTTCCCGCAACAGGAAGATTGAAACCATGAAAAAGCACACTATCCTGCTCGGTCTGCTGGTTAGCACCCTGCTGCTGCAAGGCTGCGCAGCCCTGGTTGTTGGCGGCGCCGCTGGGACTGCCAAGGCCTCTGGCGATCGCCGAACGCTGGGCGCGCAATGGGATGACCAGACCATCGAGTTGAAAGCGGCCAATCTGCTGGCCGACAACAAGCCGCTCAGCGCAGCCAGCAAGATCAGCGTCTACAGCAACAATGGCCGCGTCCTGCTGGTAGGCCAGACACCTTCTGACGTTTACAAGATTGAGGCGGGCAAAATTGTCAGTCGCATCGAAGGGGTTCGCCACGTCTACAACGAATTGCGCATCGGCCAACCTGCCAGTTTCACCACTCGCAGCAATGACTCCTGGATCACCTCCAAGGTGAAAGCCGACATGTTCGGCACCAAGAATTTCGACAGCACCAAGGTCAAGGTGGTCACCGAGAACGGCGAGGTGTTCCTGATTGGTCTGGTGACTCGCCAAGAGGGAGAGCAGGCAGTCAACATCGCCCGCCATGTCACCGGCGTGAAGCGCGTGATCAAGGCCTTCGAGTTCGCCCAGAACTAAGCTCGACCACACATAAAAAACGCAGCCAATCGGCTGCGTTTTTTATTTGATCACCTTCAGGGTCGGACGACCGCTTGGACGTGGCGGTTCCGGCTCAGGCTCCACCGGCGCTTCAGCCTGCTCAAGCCAGATATCGTAACCCGGCTCAGGCGGGAACATGGTGCCCACGCCGTTCTCCCGGGCATGAATAGCCAGTACGGCTGCCATCGGGATGTAAACCTGCTGGGAGACCCCGCCAAAGCGAGCACTGAAGCTGATAGCCTCGTTATCCATGTGAAATTGCATCACGGCTCGGGGCGCAATATTCAGCACAATTTGCCCGTCCTGAGCAAACTGCATCGGCACCATCACATGGGGAATGTTGACGTTGACCACCAGATGAGGGGTCAGATCGTTGTCCAGCAACCAGTCAAAGAACGCCCGTAACAAGTACGGGCGGCTCGGTGTCATTGTCGGTTCCATGCTCATACGCCAGCACGGATCTCGCGTTCGGCTTCGGTCAGGGAAGCCTGGAAGGACTCACGCTCGAACAGACGAACCATGTAGGCCTTCAGCTCTTTGGCGCCACGACCGGTCAGGTCGATGCCAAGGCTCGGCAGACGCCACAGCAGCGGTGCCATGTAGCAATCCACCAGACCGAACTCTTCGCTCATGAAATAGGGCATTTCACCGAAGATCGGCGCGATGGCCAGCAGGTTGTCACGCAGTTCGTTGCGTGCCGCTTCAGCATCGGTACCGGCCATGATCTTGTCGGCCAGTGAGTACCAGTCCAGCTCGATGCGGTGCATCATCAGACGGCTGTTACCACGGGCAACCGGGTAAACAGGCATCAGGGGCGGATGCGGGAAGCGCTCGTCCAGATACTCCATGATGATGCGCGAGGTGTAGAGTGCCAGCTCACGATCAACCAGGGTCGGTACAGAGTTGTACGGGTTCAGCTCGGCCAGCTCATCCGGCAGATTGGCTGGATCAACCTGGCAGATATCCACGCTAACACCCTTCTCCGCCAGGACAATACGCACCTGATGGCTGAACATATCGTTGGCACCGGAAAACAGCGTCATTACCGAACGCTTATTGGCAGCTACAGCCATTGAACCCTCCCGTCATTAAAAAGCAGAAACGGCAATGAAGCATCTTGGTCTTCATTGCCGTGCATTATATTACCCGTATCTGGTCGCTTAGTGAACGTCGCGCCAGAATTCCTTCTTCAACAGCACAGTGAAGATGAAGAAGATCACGATGAAACCAAGCACCCAGAAGCCCATGCGTTCACGCTCCTGTTGTACCGGTTCAGCCGAGTAGACCAAGAAGTTTACCAGATCCAGTACCGTCTGATCATACTCTTCGTCATCCATTTCACCATTACCGTCAGATTTGATGCTGACAACCTGCTGGGTCTCGACTCCATCGACCGTGTGAGTGACGAACTCGGCACGGGGGGTTCCCTGCAACGGCTCCAGCACATGAGGCATACCCACAGACGGGAACACCACATTATTCACCCCAAACGGACGAGTCGGATCCACGTAAAAAGAACGCAGATAGGTGTAAATCCAGTCCGCACCACGTACCCGGGCAACCAGAGTCAGATCCGGAGGGGGAGCACCAAACCACTTGGCGGCATCCTTCTCGGACATGGCGCTCTTCATCAGATCACCCACTTTGGCGCCGGTGAAGATGAGGTTCTCCTTCATCAGCTCCTCGGGGATCTCCAGATCGGCAGCAACCCGGTTGTAGCGTTGATACTGGGTAGAGTGGCAGCCTGCACAATAGTTCATGAAGGTGGCAGCTCCACGTTGCAGGGATGCCTTGTCGCTCAGATCATAATTGGCTTTGTCCAGATGCACGGCCCCAGCATTGGCAAACACCAGTGATGGCAGCAGGGTCAGCACTGCAAATATTATTTTTTTCATTTAAATGTAACCCTCTCCGGCAGCGGCTTGGTGCGTTCGTTTTTGCTGTAGAAGAACAACAGCACGAAGAAACCGAAATAACCCAAGGTACAAATCTGGGCAACCAGCGTCAGGGTCGGCGTCGACGGCAGTACACCCAGCACCCCCAGGATGATAAAGCAGACCACGAACTGGGCGATGTTAAGCTTGTGCAGCTTGCTGCGATAGCGAACAGAACGCACCTTGCAGCGATCCAGCCAAGGCAGCAGGAACAACACCACAATAGAGAGGCCCATCATGATGACGCCAAGCAGCTTGTCAGGTACCGCACGCAGAATCGCGTAGAAGGGGGTGAAGTACCACACAGGCGCGATGTGAGCAGGAGTCTTCAAGCCGTTGGCCACTTCAAAGTTCGGCTTCTCGAGGAAGTAACCCCACATATCCGGCTTGAAGAAAATGATGGCGCAGAAGAAGAACAGGAAGCCCGCCACACCGATCATGTCCTTGACGGTGAAATAAGGGTGGAACGCCACCGCATCCAGCGGCCAGCCGTTCTCGTCCTTGTGCTTCTTGATGTCGATACCGTCCGGGTTGTTGGAGCCCACTTCGTGCAGCGCCAGAATGTGCATGGCAACTAGCATCACCAGCACCAGCGGCAACGCGATGACGTGCAGCGCGAAGAAGCGGTTAAGGGTCGCACCGGAGATCACGTAGTCACCACGGATCCACAGGGTCAGATCGTCACCGATGACCGGAATGGCGCCAAACAGCGAGATGATGACCTGGGCACCCCAGAATGACATCTGACCCCAGGGCAGCAAGTAGCCCATAAAGGCTTCCGCCATCAGCACCAGGAAGATCAGCATGCCGAAGATCCACAGCAGCTCACGAGGCTTCTGATAAGAGCCATAGATCATGCCGCGGAACATGTGCATATAGACCACGATGAAGAATGCAGACGCACCAGTTGAGTGCATGTAACGCAGCAGCCAGCCGTACTCCACATCGCGCATGATGTACTCCACGGAGGCAAACGCACCTTCCGCAGAGGGGTTGTAGTTCATGGTCAACCAGATACCGGTGATGATCTGGTTAACCAGCACCAGCATGGCCAGCGAGCCGAAGAAGTACCAGAAGTTCAGGTTCTTCGGTGCCGGATACTTGGCCATGTGGTCGTTGTACATGGCCGTGAGCGGGAATCGATAATCGATCCAGCCCATCAGTTTACTCAACATGGTCAGGCCTCCTTGCCATCGGCACCGACCAGGATGGTGGTGTCATTAATGAATTGATAGGGCGGAATGACCAGGTTCAGCGGTGCAGGCACCCCCTGGAACACACGGCCGGCCATGTCGAACTTGGAGCCATGGCACGGGCAGAAGAAGCCGGACGTAACGCCCTGCACCTGCTCGCCAAAGCTGTCAGGCAGATAGGAAGGTGAACACCCCAAGTGGGTGCAAATACCGACCGCGACAAAAATTTCGGGCTTGATCGATCTGTACCCGTTATGGGCATAGTCAGGCTGCTGCGGCTCTTCAGATGAGGGATCCCGCAGCTTGTCATCATGCGCGGCCAAGGCATCCAGCGTCTGTTTGGTGCGTTTCACCACCCAGACAGGCTTGCCTCGCCACTCGACACGGATGAGCTGACCCGGTTCCAACTTGCTGATATCGACTTCAACCGGCGCACCGGCTGCTTTGGCCTTGGCGCTCGGATTCCATGACTTTATAAACGGCACTGCGGTAAACGCAGCTCCTACCCCACCAACGGCAACCGTTGACCAGGTAAGAAATCTGCGGCGACCGGTATCAACTGGCGCATTGCTCATCCAAAAACTCTCCCATGTGGACTCCGCACATTCTTATAGTGTCCCTGTTCCCCATTTTTCCCGTGACAACAGCGGCGGAAGCTGGATTTACAATTGCCACAGAAAACAGGGGAAATTTTAAAGAAAAGATAACAACTTGACAAGAAAGAGCGGTGAGCAATGAAAACAATAAAGAAACAATTTTTTGTCTTTTGTGACGCGTGGTTAGCATTGATGTCGGTAATATTACCAATAAAAAAAGCCTGGCAACCGCCAGGCTTTTTTGACACTCGAAAGAGTGAGTACCAAAAGCGAATTAACGCTTGGAGTACTGCGGACGCTTACGAGCTTTGTGCAGACCAACTTTCTTACGCTCAACCTTACGGGCATCACGAGTAACAAAGCCAGCTTTACGCAGTTCGGAACGCAGGGTTTCGTCGTACTGCATCAGAGCACGAGTGATACCGTGGCGGATCGCACCAGCTTGACCGGAGATGCCACCACCGTTAACGGTGATGTACAGGTCCAGTTTCTCGGTCATCTCAACCAGTTCCAGCGGCTGACGAACTACCATGCGGGCAGTCGGACGGCCGAAGTACTGCTCCAGGGAGCGCTGGTTGATTACGATCTTGCCGCTACCCGCTTTGATAAATACGCGAGCAGTGGAGCTTTTGCGACGGCCGGTACCGTAGTATTGATTTTCTGCCATGTTGCCAGTTCCCGATTAGATATCCAGTACTTGAGGTTGCTGAGCAGCATGAGCATGCTCGGCGCCTGCGTAAACTTTCAGTTTACGGAACATGGCACGGCCCAGAGGACCTTTCGGCAGCATGCCTTTGACGGCTGCTTCGATTACCATTTCCGGTTTACGCTGAATCAGCTTGTCGAAGCTGATTGACTTGATACCACCCGGGAAACCGGAGTGAGCGTGGTACATTTTGTCGGTAAATTTCTTACCGGTTACGTGTACCTTCTCAGCGTTTACAACGATGATGTAATCACCGGTGTCAACGTGCGGAGTGTACTCAGCTTTGTGCTTACCACGCAGACGAGCAGCGATCTCGGTTGCGATACGACCCAGAGTTTTACCTTCTGCGTCCACAATGTACCAGTCACGTTTTACGGTTTCTGGCTTGGCAACGAAAGTTTTCATTAAGTTAAACCCAATTACCTGTTACAGACCCAATTGCTTATGGGGGCTCTCCCACAAACAACAAACGATGGCCTACCTGTACCCCTTCGAATACAAGTAAAGCTTAAAGTGTTGCTGTCTTATCGACAGCTGTAACGTGGGCCGGGCGATTATAAGTGAAGTTGCCTTAAATATCACCTGCTAATTTCACTGCCATGAAACCAGCAAATGTCGCCCGGCCCTACCTGCCGCAGATGCCCATCCGACTGGCAGGCGCGGTATTGTGACTAAGGAAGGTGCACTCTGGCAAGGTATTCGTGCGATTGCATTTCCTGAAGCCGTGAAAGACAGCGTTTGAAGTCGAAATTCAGCAGCCCTTCGCCGTAAAGTTCTGTCATGGGAACCGCCGCCGACATGATGAGTTTGACGTGCCGTTCGTAGAACTCATCGACCATGGCAATGAAGCGGCGAGCCGCGTCATCCGTGCCTGTGCCCATTGGCTGAACATTGGCCAGCAGAACGGTATGGAACAGCCTGGCCAGCTCGATATAGTCGTTCTGGGAGCGGGGAGTACAGCAAAGTTGCTCAAATTCCATGTAGAGCACCCCTTCCCCCATCCCGAGCGACGCCAGCTGACGATGATTGACCTCGAACGTCCCCTCGCAAGCCGTGTGCCCACCGGTTAATTGCTGAAAATAGTGGTCAAGATTGGCTTTTGCCTGCAAATCCAGCGGGCAGTGATAAATCTCGGCTTGTTCCAGCGTACGCAGGCGATAGTCGATACCGCCATCCACGTTAAGTACCTCGCAATGACGCTCGATAAGCTCGATAGCTGGCAGAAAACGGGCTCGCTGCAGCCCGTTGCGATAAAGATCCTGCGGCGGAATATTTGAAGTGGCGACCAGCACGACACCGTGACCAAACAGCTCCTGAAACAGCGTTCCCAGCAACATGGCATCGGTGATGTCGGAGACGAAAAATTCATCGAAACAGATGATGTCTGTTTCACTGGCAAGCTTGCTGGCCACCAGCTTGAGGGGATCGGACTGCCCGCTCAGCCCCTGCAGTTCATCGTGAATGCGGTGCATGAAACGGTGGAAATGGCTGCGCATCTTGCGCGTCCCCGGCAGGCTGTCGAAAAAAGTATCCATCAGCCAGGTCTTGCCTCGGCCCACTCCGCCCCACATATAGATACCGAGGACAGGCTCCGGCGGCTTGGGCTTTTGCAGCCAACCCAGCAGCCCTCGAGATCTGGTCGGAGTCGGGCGCCGTAGCAAATCCTGATACAGTCGCTCCAGCCTGCTAATGGCCATCCCCTGCGCGGGGTCGGCCACAAAGCCGGGGCGCAGCAGATCCTGCTGGTATTTTTGCTGCGGTGTCATCCTTGAGCGCCTCTCCAAGTCCCTGAATCGAGGACAAAATGGTATCACGGCCTCAGGACGCACGGTATAGTGCCATCAAGACATGGCGGTTATGACGACCGCATAAACCCACTCTGTTTTAGCTGTAACAAGGAGCATCTATGAGTCTGTTAACTGGGATCCTGCTGGCTGTCGCGGCCTTGATTATCGGTATCGTTCTCGGCCGTTTTTCGGTGCGTAGCCGCGATGCTGGCCGTCTCGAACAGGAACTGAAGAAGGCCCACAAGGAGCTCGAGAGTTATCAGGGCCAGATCAACAGCCACTTCGCCGACAGTGCCGCCCTGATGGAGCAACTGGCCGAGCAGTATCAGACCCTCTATCGCCACATGGCCGAGCAGAGCAAATTCCTGGCCAAGGCGCAGGAACCGCTGTTCCGCGAGTCATTGGCAGAAGAAGCCCCTGCCAATGTGGCAGAAGAGCCGGGCGTTCCGCCTCGCGACTATGCTGGTGCCTCTTCCGGACTGCTCAAGCAACCAAACTAGTTCCTCGCGGAACTAATTGGCCAGTCCCGTGGTCTGACCTTGACGATTGCAATGCAACTTTTTCTGGGAGCTGTTTTTCATATGCGTAAACCTCTTTCCATGCTCAGTGTGCTAGCCCTCAGTGTCGGTATCGCCATGTCTGCGGCCCCTGCTCAGGCTGCACTGCCTTCCCTGTTAGGTTCAAATCAGGAGATGCCAAGCCTGGCGCCTGTTCTCGAACAGGTCACCCCGGCGGTGGTCAATATCTCGGTTTCTGGCAAAAAAATTACCCGTCAGCGTCTGCCGGAACAGTTCAAGTTCTTCTTCGGCCCCAACATGCCCGATGAACAGGTGAGCGAGCAGCCGTTCCAAGCGCTCGGCTCCGGTGTCATCGTCGATGCCAAGAAGGGTTACGTGATCACCAACGCCCATGTTGTTCACGAGGCGGACGAGATCAAGGTCAACCTGAAGGATGGTCGTGAGTACGCGGCCAAGAAGATCGGTGAAGACAAGCAGTCCGACATCGCCCTGCTGCAAATCAAGGCCGAGGATCTGGTACAGATCAAGTTCGCCGACTCCGACGAGCTGCGGGTAGGTGACTATGCGCTGGCCATCGGCAACCCGTTTGGTCTGGGTCAGACCGTCACCTCCGGTATCGTCAGTGCGCTGGGTCGCAGCGGCCTCAACATCGAGAATCTGGAGAACTTTATCCAGACCGATGCGGCCATCAACTCCGGTAACTCCGGCGGTGCCCTGCTCAACCTGCGTGGCGAGCTGATCGGTATCAACACCGCGATTCTGGGCCCGAACGGCGGCAACATCGGCATCGGCTTTGCCATCCCTTCCAACATGGTGCGGGATCTGACCGAGCAGATCGTCAAGTACGGTGAAGTGCGTCGCGGCCAGCTGGGTATTACCGGCACCGAGCTCACCTCCGACATTGCCAAAACCTTCGGTTACAACAAGAAGGATGGTGCCTTCGTCAATCAGGTCATGCCTGATTCGGCGGCCGACAAGGCGGGCATCAAGGCCGGCGATATCATCGTCAGCATCGATGGCAAACCGGTTCGCTCCTTCGGTGAGCTACGCGCCAAGATTGCCACCATGGGCGCTGGCAAGCAGGTCGAATTGGGGCTGATCCGCGATGGCAAGTCACAAACTGCCAAAGTGACCCTGAAGCAGGCCGATGACAGCGAAGTACGCGCCAGCGCGCTGCATCCGGCACTGGAAGGGGCCAAGCTGAGCACCACTACCGATCCGGTCTCCGGTGTCGCGGTGGCCGATATTGATCCTCGCTCTCCGGCAGCTGCTTCCGGTCTGCAGAAGGGTGACATCATCATCGGGGTCAACCGCCTGCGCATCAACACCCTGGGCGAGCTGACCAAGGCGCTCAAGAACAAGCCTGACGTGCTGGCGCTCAACATCCAGCGTGGCGACTCCTCGCTCTATCTGGTGATCCGCTAACGCTCAAGTTGTTCGCCAACCCCTCTATCACCCGCGGCCTTCACCGCGGGTGATTTTTATCCATCGATAGTGTTATTCTCTGCGCGCAGCCTGTACGGATGAGAATGACATGAAAATCCCCCCTTTAGTCAGTTACTTGGGCAAGTCTGTCGGTTTTGGATTGACCGTCGCGGCGCTGCTGTTGCTGCTGTTTCCCCATTTTCGCGGTGGTGCCCAACTGCCCGGCATCATCACCAATGCCCGTGAACTGAGTTTCTCCTATGCCGCCCATCGGGCAGGCCCTGCCGTCGTCAACATCTACACCCGCAGCTTTGCCCCCAATCAGGGCAATCAGGGGGAACTGCGCCCGCAAGGGCTGGGTTCTGGCGTCATCATGAATCAGCGCGGCTATGTGCTGACCAACTACCATGTCATCGCCGATGCCGACCAGATCATCGTCGCGTTGCAGGATGGCCGGGTCTTCAGCGCCGAGCTGGTCGGCACCGATCAGCTCACCGACCTCGCCGTGCTCTATATCGAGTCAGACAACCTGCCGGTGATCCCGCAGGATCCGGAGCGGCTACCAGAAGTGGGGGATGTGGTGCTCGCCATCGGCAACCCCTACAACGTCGGCCAGACCATCACCCAGGGCATCATCAGTGCGACCGGCCGTACCGGCCTCTCCAGCATGGGGCCCGACAGCAATGGCCGCCAGGATCTGCTGCAGACCGATGCCGCCATCAACGAGGGCAACTCGGGGGGAGCACTGGTCAACGGCCGTGGCGATCTGGTGGGCATCAACACCGCCACCTATCACCTCAACGGCAATCAGGAGAGCTACGGCATCAGCTTCGCCATCCCCTACCGGCTGGCAAAACGGATCATGGATGAGCTGATCGCCAACGGCCGGGTGATCCGCGGCTACCTCGGGGTCTCCAGCGTCGAGATCAACCCCATAGTCGCGCGGATGATGAACCTCGGCGACCTGCGTGGTCTGGTGGTGGAGAGTCTGGACCCCAACGGCCCGGCGGCCAAAGGCGGCCTGCAGCGAGGGGATGTGCTGCTCAAGATCAATGGAGAGGCCATCAGTGGCGTACGCAGCGCCATGGACAAGATTGTCGAGAGCCGCCCCGGCACCAAGCTGACCATCTCGGTATTCCGCTCCGGCAAGCCGCTGGAAGTGGTGGTCACCATAGAGGAAGACCTGCGCTATCAGCAGAGAACGGCCAACTAAGACGCCGCTCCTGCTATAGAGAGCGGCAAGCTTGTCATGAAGCTGATTGTATTACTGACGAGATAATCAACCGAGACCAGGATTCAGCGATGCAACAATGTGGTCGACTATCTCCTGCTGCCATAATGCAAATCCTGAATCATTACACAGCCGATCACTGCAGTACGGATCAAAACAAAAACGAGGAGTGACTACTCCTCATTGAAGCCGGAGGTGAACAGCTCCACCACGGCGGCCAGGGCCTCCACCTCTTCGGGGCCCTCAACCTGTACTTCCACCTGCCGCCCTTGCGCGGAATCCAGCATCAGCAGGCCAATGATGCTGTCAGCATCGGCCTCCACACCATCTTCATTGCGCAGCAGCACGTGGGCATCGAAACCCTGCACCAGCTCGAACAGCATCATGGCTGGTCTGGCATGAATACCCAGCTTGTTTTTCACTTCAACCGAGGCGGAAACAGTCATCGGGTCGTCCTATTTGTCCGTCAGGATTGGGGGGCACTCTTGTCGAGAGTGCGGTGGCGGATCTGCACGTTCTTGCCAAGCAAACGGAACGCACTGGCCAGCCGCTCTGCAATAAAGACCGAGCGGTGCTGACCACCGGTGCAACCGATGCCGACCGTGAGGTAGCTGCGATTGTTGCGCTCCAGATGGGGCAACCAGGTCACCAGCATGTTCTCGATCTGCTGGGTAAACAGCATCACGTCAGCCTGCGCCGAGAGGTAGTTGGCGACCGGCTCATCCTTGCCGGTAAACGGCTTGAGCTCGGGGATCCAGTGCGGGTTGGGCAGGAAGCGGGCATCGAACACGAAGTCGGCATCCTTGGGAATGCCGTACTTGAAGCCGAACGACTCGAACACCAGCACCAGCTCGTTCTCTTTCTTGCCGAGTACCCGGGTTTTGATGAGCTCGCTCAGGTCGTGAATGCTGAGGGTGGTGGTATCGATGCGCAGGTCAGCGGTCGAGGAGATAGGCGCCAACAGGTGGGTCTCCTCCCGGATCGCCTCATCCAGCGACAGCTTGTTGCGTGAGAGGGGGTGCAAACGGCGGCTCTCGCCATAGCGCTTGAGCAGGGTGCCGTTGTCGGCGTCGAAGAAGAAGCTGGAGAACTCTACCCGCCCCTCATTGCGCACTTGAGCCAGCAGATTTTCCAGTTTCTCCGGATCGCTCGGCAGGTTGCGCACATCGATGCTGACCGCCAGCTTGTCATACTGGCTCTCGACCGAAACAATCAGCTGGGGCAGCAGATTGACCGGCAGGTTGTCCACACAGTAGTAACCCAGATCTTCCAGCACTCGCAGGGCTACCGTTTTACCGGAGCCCGAACGTCCACTTACCACGATTAACTGCATCTTGTTCCCTCACGCCAAAACGGGTGTCTCATCCTTGGCCTGCTGTCAGGCCGAGGTCATGATCTGATAGAGCTCTTCGTCGCTGGTTGCCTGACGCAACTGGCGGCAAACCGCCTTGTCACCCAGCTTGGAAGCCATCAGAGAAAGGGTCTTGAGATGCTGCTTGCACTCGCTTTCCGGCACCAGCAAGGCAAACAGCAGGTCAACCGGTTGATTGTCGATGGAGTCGAAAGGAATAGGGTCGGCAAAGGTCATCAGGATCGCGGTTGGCGGGAACTCATCGTCAATGCGACCGTGGGGGATCGCAATACCGGCACCGATCCCGGTACTACCCATTTTTTCGCGGGCCAGCAAGCATTCAAACAGCGCCTGACGGGAGGTGCCAAGGCGTTCGGCGGCCAGCTCGCTGATGATTTCGAGGGCGCGTTTCTTGCTGGTACAAGGGACTGCACTCTTGGTGCAGTCCCGACTCAGTATGTGTTCAAGTTGCATGGTTATTTTTTATTTAACTTATCTTTGTGCTTGATGATCTGCCTGTCCAGCTTGTCGAGCAAGGTGTCTATCGCAGCATACATATCGGCATGTTCAGAGTTGGCAAACACTTCGCCACCGCTGACGTGCAATTTGGCTTCCGCTATCTGGTTCAGTTTTTCCACGCTAAGCACCACATGAACATTGTTGATGTGGTCGAAGTGACGCTCGAGTTTGGCAAATTTGTTATTCACATAATCACGCAGAGCTTCGGTGATCTCGACATGGTGTCCGGTCAGGTTAATTTGCATAACATCATCCTTTTGTTTGCCTAAACCAGGCGTTTGCGCTGATTGGAAGGTGGGATAAACAAGGATTCGCGATACTTAGCGATCGTGCGTCTCGCCACCATAATACCCTGTTCGGCCAGCAAATCCGCGATCTTGCTATCACTTAACGGCTTGGCAGGATTCTCTGCCGTGACCAGCTTCTTGATGAGCGCGCGAATTGCGGTCGATGAGCACTCTCCTCCTCCTTCGGTGTTCACATGGCTGGAGAAAAAAAACTTCAATTCGAAGATACCACGGGGGGTATGCATGTACTTCTGGGTCGTCACCCGGGAGATGGTCGACTCATGCATCTCTACCGCTTCGGCGATGTCATTGAGCACCATCGGCTTCATCGCCTCTTCACCATACTCGAAAAAGCCCTGTTGCTGCTCGACAATGCAACTGGCCACTTTCAGCAGGGTGTCATTGCGACTTTCCAGACTCTTGATGAACCACTTGGCTTCCTGCAAATGGGAGCGGATAAACTGGGTGTCGGTGCTGCTGCGGGAGTTGCGGGCCATGGCGGCATAGGTCTCGTTGACCCGGATGCGGGGGGCGGAGTCGGGATTGAGCTCGACCACCCACTTGCTGCCCTTCTTGACCACGGAGACGTCGGGGATCACGTACTGGGAGTCGCTCTGGATGATGCCGTTGCCGGGGCGCGGCTCCAGCAGCTGGATCAGATCCAGCACCTCCTTGAGGTCGCTCTCCTTGAGTTTTGTCTTGCGGGCGAGGGTGCGGTAATCCCGGTTGCCGAGCAGCTCCATGTGCTCGAGGATCACCTCCTTGGCCTCGTTGAGCCAGGGGGTCTGCGGGTCATACTGATCCAGCTGGATCAGCAAACACTCCTGCACAGAACGGGCAGCAATGCCGACCGGATCGAAGTGCTGCACCCGCTTGAGTACCGCCTCGACCTCATCGAGCTCCACCTCTACGTCATCACTGGTGACGGCAGCCTGGATATCCTCCAGCGCAACGGTCAGATAACCGGATTCGTCGATGGCATCGATGATGGCGAGCGCGATGGCGGCATCCACATCGCTGAAAGGTGTGAGCCGCATCTGCCACAGCAGATAATCCTGCAGGTTTTCGGTAGTTTCACCCTGATAGACGCTATCTTCCCCATCGTGGATGGGGCCCGCACTTTGGGCAGTGCCGGCAGAGTAAACCTCGTCCCAGGTGGTATCCACCGGTAACTCGTCCGGCATCTGCTCCTGAGCCATGGCATCGCTGGAATCCAGCTGGCTGGCATCGACCGGCGCTTCCGGACTGGTCTCTTGCGCCTCGCTCTCTTCCTGCTCCAGCAGAGGGTTGTTTTCGAGCGCTTGCTGAATTTCCTGCTGAAGTTCCAGAGTGGAGAGCTGGAGCAGACGAATCGCTTGTTGTAATTGCGGCGTCATGGTCAGGGACTGACCGAGACGCAACTGTAATGTCGGCTTCATCTACGTCGGGATATCCTTATGTTCAGCGAGGCACTCGTCAAAGGAAATGAAGGCATGCCCCCTTACTATAGACTGAATTGATCGCCCAAATAGACGCGCTTGACCTGCTCATCGGCAAGGATGTCAGCCGGTGCACCTTCGGCAATCATCTTGCCGTGGCTGACGATATAGGCCTTCTCACATACGTCCAGAGTCTCTCTGACGTTGTGGTCGGTAATCAAGACGCCAAGACCTCTATCTTTCAGATGCTGAATGATCTTCTTGATGTCTATCACAGAAATCGGGTCAACCCCTGCAAAGGGTTCATCCAGCAGAATAAAACGCGGCTCGGCCGCCAGCGCACGGGCGATCTCGACCCGACGGCGTTCACCGCCGGAGAGGCTCTGACCCAGGTTGTCGCGAATGTGGGTGATATTGAACTCTTCCAGCAGTTGCTGAACTTTGTCCTCACGCTCCTCACGGCTCAACCCCTTGCGAGTCTGCATCACGCCCATCAGGTTGTCGAACACCGACAGGCGACGGAAGATTGAGGCCTCCTGCGGCAGGTAACCGATGCCATTGCGCGCGCGCACATGCATGGGCTGCAGGCTGATGTCCTGATCGTCGATGGTGATGAGACCGGCATCGCGCTGCACCAGCCCCACAATCATGTAGAAGGAGGTGGTCTTGCCCGCCCCGTTGGGGCCGAGCAGGCCGACAATCTGGCCAGTGCCCACTTCAAGGCTGACGTCACTCACCACCATGCGGCGCTTATAGCTCTTCTGCAGGCCCACTGCTTTTAACACTGCCATGGCTTATTTTCCCTGCTTCTTCTGGTCGGCGGGCTTGTCGAAATTCTCTACCTGATCCGGCAGGAACACGGTTTTGACCCGCTGGCTCGGGCTCTTGCTCTCGGCAATCATCTTCTGTTTGACGATGTCGTAGCGGATTAGATCGCCATTGACCTGGCTATCTTCCTGCTTGAGCTGACCGTTGCCGGTGATGGTCACCAGCCGGTTCTTCAGCTCGTAGCGGATAGTGTTGCCGTGGGCATTGACCGGCTTGCCGTTATCCAAAATCTGGAAGAAGGTGGCGGGCTTGCCGTAGGCAGTCATCACCTCTGCCCCTTTCTCGCCGGAACGGGTCACAACCACCTTGTCAGCCTTGATCCGGATGGTGCCCTGATTGATGGTCACATCCTCTTCGAAGGTGATGCGGTTGTCCTGCATCTCGGCCACCTGTTTGACGGCATCGACGTAGACCTTCTCGGCAAAGTCGGACTCTTTGGCGGTCACCGCACCACACAGCAACAGGGCTGCGAGGGCCAGATTAGCGTTTTTCATTGAAATAGATGGCATGGCCTTGATCCAGTAACTCAAAATATTTGCGGTCCAGATGGCCCTTGAGGCCAACCCCTTGGGTCTGGAAATCCCGACCCAGAATGTTCACTTCCCGGTTGCTGCGCACATCCTGTGTCACCAGATCCAGCTCCAGATAGGGGGTATCCAGTGTGGAAATGAAAGAGGTGGGCAGCAGACCATCCAGATGCACCTTGTCCCGCAGGATGACGTTGTCGCCGGTGTTGAGCACGCCGGTTTCGGCGGTCACCTTCCACTCGGCGGCACCCTGATCGTCATACATGTAGACCACCGGCTTGTCGAAGGTGGCCTGCTCGAGGATTTGATAATACTCGG
>NZ_JBFODV010000212.1:0-10942 GCF_040908495.1 Aeromonas sp. R1-1
GATGACGCAAGCCACGATGATGTAGCCCAGCGCCATAAAGGGCACTACGGTACTGGCGAAGCTGGCGATACGCTTGACGCCGCCGAAGATAATAAAGCCGAGCAGCAGCGCCAGACCGGCGGCGGTGACGTTCGGATCGATATTAAAGGCGGTCTGCAGGCTGGAGCCGATGGAGTTGGCCTGCACGCCCGGCAGCAGCACGCCGCAGGCGAAGACGGTAGCGATGGCGAAGGTCCAGGCGTACCACTTCATGCCAAGCCCTTTCTCGATGTAGAAGGCCGGGCCGCCGCGGTATTCACCGTTGATCTTCTCTTTGTAAACCTGACCCAGGGTGGACTCCACGAAAGCAGAGCTGGCGCCGAGGAAGGCAACCATCCACATCCAGAACAGGGCGCCCGGACCACCGAAGGTGATGGCGGTGGCCACACCGGCGATGTTACCGGTACCCACGCGACCGGCCAGGGTCATGGCCAGCGCCTGGAAGGAGGAGACACCAGCATCGGTGCTCTTGCCATCAAACATCAGGCGCACCATCTCTTTCATATGACGCAGTTGCAAAAAACGGGTGCGCAGGGAGAAGTAAAGACCGACCCCCAGACACAGGTAGATGAGCGCAGGGCTCCAGATTACACCATTGATGGCATTGACGATTTCATTCATGTACAACAACTCCTTTGTTGTGTTTGTGGCGCTGTCTTGGCGAGATCTTGGCCTCGCTCTCTGTCACTGTTTTCGGCCCTGTTTGTTAACAATCCAGTTAACAAATGAGCGCGAGGTTGAGGGGTTAAGCAGAGCGCAAACACGCGCCATGCATGGCTTGTAACATATCGAGTTGTATCGGTGCTTCCCAGCGAAAAATGTTGCCTTGTTGCAAATTTGTGAATTGACAAGGGCGGGGGGATAATGGCAGGCAGCGTTTTCTATGAGTAAAGATGAGATCCTCCTTGTTGATCTGCGCCAGACAATGTGACGGGCGTAACACAATGGAAAGCAAACATGAGGCCAACAATGAAAAATGACCCTGACACTTTGACGATCCGTCCCCCTGAGGCCGACGACGGGAGCGCCATCGCCCACCTGTTCACCCAATTGGGGTATCCTGCCGAAGGCGCTGACGTGACGGCGCGCCTGTTGGCGCCGGATCCCGCGAGCGTTGTGCTGCTCGCCTCCCAGGGCGACAAGGTGGTCGGCGTGCTGGTGTGGCACAAGCTGGCACCGCTGCATGTTGCACCAGCTTGGGGCCTGATCTCGGCGCTGGTTGTCGATGAAGGGGCAAGAGGGGCGGGAGTGGGCGCAGCCCTGCTCAAGGGCGCCGAAGCGATGGCGCGGGCCGCAGGTTGCGCCCAGCTGGAACTCTCCAGCAGTCTCAAGCGCGAGGCGGCCCACCGTTTCTATCTGGCGCAGGATTATCAGGAGCGGCCGAAACGGTTCGTCAAACTGCTGTAACCTGTTTTTTGCATCAAAAGAAGGAGTAGGCGTGCTGGGATGGTTCAAATGGCTGGGTGGTCGCCCGCAAACGCCCATGAGTGAGGATGAGTTGGCGCTGTGGCGTCAGGCGCTGGCGGCAGTGCCCATCTTGCAAGGGCTCAGCGACACCGAGCAGACAACGCTTATCAGCTTGGGGCAGCAGCTACTCAAGCGCAAGACCCTGACCCTGATCGGGGTAGAGCTCAGCCGCCGTCAACAGGCGGTGCTGGCGCTGCAGGCGGCGTTGCCCATCTTGCACCTTGGCCTTGACTGGTATCGCGGCTTTCACGAAATCATCATCATCCCCGAGCCCGTGACCCGGCGTCAGGAGGTGCAGGATGAGTTCGGTCTGGTGAGCGAGTTTGAAGAGGAGAACGCCGGCGAATCCTGGCCGCAAGGGCCGCTGGTGCTGGCCTGGAGCGAGCTGCAGCAGGATGGCGACTGGGATGGCTTTAATCTGGTGATCCACGAGTTGGCTCACAAGCTCGACATGCTGGGCGGTGAGGCGGACGGAGCACCGCCGTTGCCGGGGCCGATGAGCAGCCAGCTGTGGCAACAGGCCTTTCAGAGCGCCTTCGACGAGTTGTGCCAGCAGCTCGACCGGGACGAAGTGACCGCCATCGATCCCTATGCGGCCGAACATCCCGCGGAGTTTTTCGCCGTTAGCTGCGAATGTTTCTTTACCGATCCGCTGCGGCTGCAGCAGGTCTATCCCGCGGTATACCGGCAACTGAGCCAGTTCTTTAGCCAGGATCCCGCCCTGCGTTTCCCCGCGACCCGCTTGCTGGCGGGGGAGGTGGACGCCGAGTCACTTGGCTGATAATCGATCTGTTGAACGGTTATTCGAAATAGCAAAAAGGCACCCGAGGGTGCCTTTTTCACAATCTGAGTGGCTTGCCTATCAGGCAGCGGCTTTCAGCTGTACGGCGGCGGCTTTCTTGTGATCGCCGATCGGCATCACGGTGCGGCCGAACTGCTCGTTGATCACGGTGGCCATGGCCAGGTAGATGGCGCTGGCGCCACAGATGATGCCTTCGAAACCGGCGATGGTGCCGATCAGGGTGCTGCCGGTGAAGTCACGGGCGGCCAGCAGGAAGAACAGCACGGTCAGGGAGGCGAACACGAACTGCTTGGCGCGCGGGTAGTTGATGGTGCCAACCAGCATGAACAGGGTGAACATGCCCCACATCAGCAGATACCAACCCATGTAGGCGTGCGGAGTGGCTTCGGCCAGACCCATGGTCGGCATGACGAGCAGGACAACCAAGCTCAGCCAGAACAGGCCGTAGGAGGTGAATGCGGTCACACCGAAGGTGTTGCCACGCTTGTACTCCATGATGCCAGCGATGATCTGGGCGATGCCGCCGTAGCACAGGCCCATGGCCAGGATCATGGCGCTGATGGGGAAGAAACCTGCGTTATGGATGTTCAGCAGGATGGTGGTCATACCGAAACCCATCAGACCCAGAGGGGCAGGGTTGGCCAATTTTTCGCTCACGTGGCATTCTCCAAAAATAGAGGTGGGGGTTAACAAAAGACGCGCGATTTTAGGCAGGCTGTGGCGCGCCCGCAAGGGGGCAAGGGGGATAAATCGTAAAAAAACTACGTGATTATTTGCATCAGAGGCCAAATGCTCACCAAAGCAGGCTGTTTGGTGAGCAAAAGGTGTCAAAATAGTTGAGGGGTTGTATTTTTATTACGCATTTGCGCAGTGCGGCGGCGTCACTGATCCAGTGTCAGGAGCACTTTGGCTTCCTTGTCCTCTTCCTTGACCTGGCTGTCGAGCACGAACAGCCGCTCCGGGGCGATCCCCTGGCTGTCGACCAGAAACTCCTTGGTATTTTGCGCCCGGCGCATGGCGAGATTGCGCAGGGATTTGGCGGTGATGAGCTGCTGATCCCGCAGCAGGATCACCGCCTGGGCCCGCAGTGCCGCGCTCTCTTCATCCAGATGGAGCCGATCGGCCAGGTCATCCAGATCTTCGCCAAAGCGCTCTTCATAGGCCTGGGCCAGCGCCTCTTGCAGGGCGGGGTCCTGTTCCAGCAGGTCGAGATCCGCCTGATTGCCGGTGAGCTTGGCCAGTACCCGCTCCAGCTTTTGCCGTTGCAGGATGGGGCGCTCCTCGTTGAAGTTGACCTTGCCGCGAATGTTCATGCTGAGCTTGGGTCTATCCTTGAGGGCCTGCGCCAGCTTGACCAGTTTCTCCTGCTGGGTGGGGGTGAGATCGGGATCCCCCGGCAGGAAGGGAAGTTCGTCGAGATCTTCGGTGCCATCGGCCAGCGAGGCGAGCAGGGAGAAGGGGGAGGTGATCGCCTTGCTCAGGGTGTTGCCCAGCACATCCCAGAAGATATTGCCGATGCTGAAGTCCGGTTGATCGAGATCGCCCTTCACCTTGAGGTTCATCTGTATCACCCCGTTGGCATCGCTTAGCAGGGCGATGGCCAGCCCCAGCGGCAGATCCTTGGCCTGATCGCTCTTGATCTTCTCGCCCAGTTGCAGCTTCTTGATGGTGATGTCGTTATCCCCCTCCAGCCGATTGCCCTCCAGCTTGTAGTGCAGTTTCATGGAAAGCTGCCCCTTGTCGATGGCATAACCGGCATAGGTGCCCGAATAGGGGGTAAAGGTGGTGAGCTCCAGATTGTGGAAAGCGACCGCGATGTCGAGGATCGGGTTGGCCACCAGCAAGTTGGTACCGCCGCGAATGGTCACCGGCGCATAGCGATCCACCTTGCCATTGAAGGCGAGATCGGAGCGTTGCCCCGGAATATTGCTGATATGGCGACTCTGGCCGCCCAGCGAGGCGATATCGGCCACAAAATCTTGGCTCAGGCTGCGGTCGGCAAAGCGCAGGTTGCCCTGCTCGGTGCGCAGCTGATCGATGGTGAAACGAAAGTCGGGAGCCTTGCTGCCTGCCTTTGCTTCAGTACTTTTTGCTGCCGCCGGTTGCGGCAACAGCAGCTGTTGCAGGTTGGTGGTGCCATCTTCGTTGATCTCGATGCGGGCGAAGGGCTTGTTCAGAGCAATGTCCTTGATCCGCATCTGCTGGCTGATGCCGTCGTACGTCAGACCGGTGAGAGCCAGGGTGTTGAACTCCAGCAGCCGCTGATTGTCTGCCCGATCGACCACTTTGAGCCCGTTGATATCGAGCCCCCCTTGCAGGGTCAGCTTGCTCAGATCTCCCTGGGCGGTGGTTGCGAGATCAAGGCGGGTCTTGCTGCTCAGCAGCCCGTTTTGCACCTTGATGCGTACCTGATCGGCCAGATAGGGCTGTGCCAGCGTCAGGGGCAGCCCCTGCTGGTTGATGTCGCCGCTTAAGGTGAAAGGAGTCAGGGTCAGTTGGCCATCAAAGGCAAGGGGGCTGCTCTGGTTGAACTGGGTGGCCAGAGTCAGTTTGCTCGGTTGCTCCCCCTTGCTGCCCAGTGGCCCCAATGCCAGCTTGAGGCCGGAGAGCTGGCGTGCCTGCGGTTTGCCGCTGCTCGATTCGGTGAGAGTGAGATCGCCCTTGTCGATAAGGATCTGCTTGATCTGCCACTGCCAGGGTTTGTCTGCCCCGTGTTTCTTGCCGTTACCGGTTGCCTTTGTCTGTTGTGCCGACTTGGGCGCCGCATTGTTGGCCACCTCGTTTGCGGCGTGGGCCCCTTTGACGGGTTTGGCGGGGGCCTGTTCAATCAGCAAGTCAGCCAGATCCAGTTCCTGCTGTGGGTTGAGGGTGGCCTTGAGCAGGGGTTGTTGCAGAGTGACCTTGCCGATCTGGAGCGACTGTTTCTGGCCATCGACAGCCAGATCGCTCAGGGCCAGCTGGTCGAAGCGGGCAAATTCGTCGCCCTTGTGTCTTTTAAGCTTCCAGTTGTCCAGGGTCAGCTTGCCTTTGGACAATTGCCACAGTACACCTTGCTTGCCCTCTTTAAGCTGGTACTCCACCTCTGCATTGGCGTGGCCCTTGGCCAGATCCACCTTGAGATAGGGTGCCCAGAGCGGGGCGAAGGGTTTCAGGTCGACCTGTTTGAGGCTCACCTTACCCTGACCCATGCCGCTCATCACATCGAGTTTGCCGTGAGCGGCGAGGCTGCTTTTGCCGTTGATGGCGGCGCTCAGCTGATAGGCGGTCGGGTGATTTGCCTCGGTGCGCAGGTTATCGAGCTTGAGGGTCACTTTTTCCAGATTGAGGGGCGGCAACCAGCCGGGTTCACTTTCCTTGCGCTGATCCTGATAGCGGACATGTCCGTCAGTGATTGCGATGCTGGCGATGTCGACCAGTAGCGGGGCGCTGGCTGTCTCGGGCTCGGGGGCGGGGGCAGGGGCGATCAGGGTCGTCAGCGCATCGGTCAGATTGAGTCGAACCTCCCCTTTTTTGTCTGTCAGCCGTTGCAGCTGCACCACGGGTTTGGTCAGGGTGACGGCGGAAAGCACGACCCCTTTCTGCTGCCAGCTGGCTTGCAGGTTTGGGGTGATAAAGAGCTGTTCAAAACCGATGATGGTCTGCTGTTTGGCATCGAGCAGGGCAGTCGCGCCGAGGGTGAGAGAAGGGTTGCGCACTCCTACATCAATCTCCCCCAGCGTCAGTTGCAGGCCATAGTGCTCGGCCAGCCAGCCGGGCAGATAGCGCTGGATCAGACGGGGGGTTTGCCACAGCAGCAGAGTGATCAGGATAAGAAACAGCAGGAAAGCGTAGGCAAGGTAGCGCAGCAAGCGGAGCTTGGGGGACGCGGGCTCGGTGGTGTTCATTTGGTGCACTCCCATTTGGTTCCCGCCATGGTACAGAAAAGCTGGATAGTAATCATGGGGTTGCGTGCTGTTGTACGCCGTACTTTGTCCAAAGGCGCTCCAGTTCACCCTTTTGTTGCAGTGCTGCCAGCCACTGTTCCAGCTGGGCAGGGGTAATGGGGGCCTCAGGGTGAAGGATGGCGCGGTGTTGATACTGTTGATCCCATTTCTGCGAGATCAGCAGCTGGTCGGCGGTGTCGGGGTGGGCCAGCAGATACTGGTTAAGGTAGGAAACGTTGAGAATGGCTACCTCGCCACGCCCTTTGAGCAGGGCTTGCAGGGCGCTGATATTGTCTTTGACCAGGGTGATATTGAGCTTGCGCTGCAGGTAGAGGGGATCGGCATTGAACTGGCCGACACCGTAGTGATAGCCGGTCACCCCGATGAGGTGATGGCTGGCAGGATCGTCAAAAAAGCGCTGATCCCGGCCCGCTTTGTTCAGGGCCACATAGACCTCGCCACCACCGAGGAAGGGGGTTGTCATCTTGAATTTATCGGTGTCCCAGCCCCACTTGGTGTCTTCAAACAGCATCAGCGAGAAACGGCCCAGATCGAGCGCCTTGTAACGGTTGGCGGCCGAGGTGGGAACAAAGACGAAGGTCACCTCTTTCTGTACGGCATTGAGCTGGTCGATAAGCTCCAGAGTCAGCCCTTCATAGCGGGAATCGGGGAGTTTGACCACAAAGGGGGCATAGGGGTATCCACCAACCTTGATGAGGGGATGGCTCCAGCCAGAGAGGCTGAACAAGAGCAAAAACCAGCACCAATATCTCATGGGATCCCCAAGGCAAAAGCATGCTCCCAGATTCGGTTAATCTGCGCCAGTTTTCAAGCTGTTAAGGGAATTAACACAGCGCTGTTCGGCGGCTTCCAGCTCGGCCATCACCATCTGGATATCCTCCAGTTGCTGGCGCAGGGCGCCGCGTTTTGCCTCGATCAGCTGGATCATGGAGTGGAGCTGGGTTTTGCTCGATTTGTCGGTGTCGTACATATCGAACAGCTCGCGGATCTCGGCCAGGCTAAACCCCAGCCGTTTGCCGCGCAGGGTCAACTTGAGCCGGATCTTGTCCCGATGGCTGTAGATGCGGGTTTGCCCCTCCCGCTGGGGAGTGAGCAGCCCCTCATCCTCGTAGTAGCGGATGGTGCGCGGCGTGACATCGAACTCGTGGGCCAGCTCCGAAATGCTGTAGGTGATCTCCTTGCCGGGCAGGGAACGGGACATGGTCATGACTCCTGTTGCTGGGCGTGTGGCTGGCAGAGGCGGGCACGCAGCCGCTCGGCATTGGCGTGTAGGGCCTGACCGACCCGCGAGCCGTTGGGGCGAGCGAGCTGCTCGCTCACCCACTGGCCGGTGGCCGCCAGTTTGTCGAGATCCACCCCGGTCGTCATGCCAAGGCCGTGCAACAGGTAGACCACCTCTTCTGACGCCACATTGCCGGAGGCGCCCGGCGCATAGGGGCAGCCGCCAAGCCCCGCCACCGAGCAGTCGATGGTGCGAATGCCGCGCTCCAGCGCGGGTAGCAGGTTGGCCAACCCCTGGCCGTAGGTGTCGTGAAAATGGACCGCGAGTCGCCCCGCCGGGATCTCGTGCAGCACCGCATCCAGCATGGGCGCCACGGTGCCCGGGGTGCCAACGCCGATGGTGTCCCCCAGCGAAATTTCGTGGCAGCCGAGATCCAGTAACTGTTCGGCCATGGCGGCGACCCGTTTCGGGCGGGTCGGGCCATCAAACGGGCAGGCGATGACGGTGGAGAGGTAGCCACGCACCTTGATGCCGAGGCGGCGCGCCTCCTGCACCAGCGGGGCGAAGCGCACCAGCGACTCCTCCACGCTGATGCCGATATTGGCGCGGGTAAAACCGTCGGAGCAGGCGGTGAAGAGGCCAATCTCATCGGCGCGGGCGGCAATGGCTGCCTGCAAGCCTTGCAGATTGGGCACCAGAGCGCCGTAACGGGTTGAGCCCTTGCGCGGCAGTGCCTCGAACAGCGCTGCGGAGTCCGCCATCTGCGGCACTTTTTTGGCAGAGACAAAGGCACCCACCTCGATGCGTTGCAGGCCGCTGTCGGTAAGGCGCTGGATCAGCTCCAGCCGCTGTACCAGGGAGAGGGGCGCAGCTTCATTTTGCAGGCCATCTCGCGGCCCCATCTCCACCAGACTGACCCTGTCGTCACGGACGTCCTGTGATCGGTTCATGGATGTTCCTCCTGTGAAGCAGTCTCTTCGGCAAAGCGCACCAGCATGGCCCCCTGGCTAACTTGCTCACCCTGCTTGCACTGCAGCGCCTCAATTACCCCGTCCCGCTCTGCGCGCAACTGGTGCTCCATCTTCATCGCCTCCAGTACCAGCAGGGGTTGCCCCTTGCTGACCGTTTGCCCCTGCTCGACCAGTACGGCTACCACTATGCCGTGCATGGGCGCGATGGCGCCCTGCGCCTTCTCGTTTGCCTGCTCATGGTGGTGGCTGTGCTGCCGATCATCGGCCGCGAAGCGGATGCGCTGGCCCCCCAGGGTCATGATGAAGGCTGCCTCCGAGCCTGCGACCGTCTGAATGGGGATCTGTTGCCAGCCGCCACCCTGTTGTAGTCGGATATGGTCGTCACCTCTTTGGTGGCAACGGGTCTCTCCTTGCCACTCAAACTGGCCGCCATGATCGTGAAGGGTCAATGCCCGGTGCTCATCACCGATGCGCACCGCCGCTGTCCAGCAGCGAACCGGCCCTAGCCGAAATCCGCAGGCTTGCTGCCAGGGGGAGGTGCCCGCAGGGCGGCTCGCCAGCCAGAGGGTTGCCAGCGGCCAGGCGAGCTCAGGAATGGGCTGCGCTGTGGTGGGGATGGGCCACTGGGTATGGTGGCCTATGGCCAGGACGTCGGGCTCTTCACACAGGCGCAGCAGCAACGGGCCGTTGTGCACCAGCGGCCCGAGATCCAGTGCCGCCAGCGCATCTGCCAGTTTGGCGAACGCTTCGGCGCGGTTCTGGCCGTGGGCGATCAGCTTGGCGATCATGGGATCGTAATAGGGGCTGACCTCATCGCCAGCGGTAACGCCGGTGTCGATGCGCACGCCAACGGGCCAGTGGAGCCAGTGGATAGGCCCGCTGGCGGGCAGAAAACCGGCCGCCACATCCTCGGCGTAGAGGCGCGCTTCCACCGCATGGCCGCGCAGCACCACTTCCTCCTGGGTGAGTGGCAGCGGCTTGCCTTCTGCCACGGCCAGTTGCCAGGCCACCAGATCCTGCCCGGTCACCGCTTCGGTGACCGGATGCTCTACCTGCAGCCGGGTGTTCATCTCCATAAAGAAGAACTCATCCTTGCAGAGTAGGAACTCGATGGTGCCAGCCCCCTGATAGTGGATGGCCTTGGCTGCGGCCACGGCTGCCTCCCCCATGGCGCGGCGCAGAGCCGGAGGGATGTCGGGGGCGGGCGCCTCTTCGATCACCTTCTGATGGCGTCGCTGCAAGGAGCAGTCCCTGTCCCCCAAATAGATGGCGTTGCCGAGGCTATCGGCAAAGACCTGTACTTCCACATGTCGAGCTTGGGGCAGATAGCGCTCCAGCAGCACCAGATCGTTACCAAAGGCGGCCTTGGCTTCCCGTTTGACTGCCGCCAGCGACTCGTCAAAGTCGGCCAGCTGATCGACCCGGCGCATCCCCTTGCCACCGCCGCCACTGGCGGCCTTGATAAGTAGCGGGAAGCCAATCTGGCTCGCCTGATCGCGCAAAAAGTCCGGCCGCTGATCCGTGCCGTGATAGCCAGGCAGCACAGGTACGCCGGCAGCCTGCATCAGCGCCTTGGCGCCCGATTTGTCGCCCATGGCGAGAATGGCGGCGCCGCTTGGGCCGACAAAGCGCAGGCCGCGCTGTTCGCAGGCGGTGGCAAAATCGCTGTTTTCCGACAGAAAGCCGTAACCGGGATGGATAGCATCGGCGCGCGCCTCTTTGGCAATCTTCAGCACCTTGCCGGTGTCGAGATAGCTCTCTCTGGCCGGTGCGGGCCCCAGATGCCAGGCCTCATCGGCCAGACGGGTGTGCATGGCATGGGCGTCGGCATCGGAGTAGAGGGCGATGGTGTGAATGCCGAGGCGTTTCGCCGTCTTGATGATGCGCACGGCGATTTCGCCGCGATTGGCAATCAGCAGGCGTTTAATCTGAGTGTGATGGGTCATGTCTCATCCTTGAAACGGGGACGCCAGGCGGGAGGGCGTTTGTCAAAGAAGGCCTGCATCCCCTCCTGGGCTTCAAGCCCCACCCGAACCCGGGCAATGGTCTCGACAGTTTTCTCTTCGTGCAGGCGGGAAGGATGGGCCTCTATCGCCGCCAGCAGCCGTTTGGTCTCTTTCATCGCTTCCGGCCCGTTGCGGCACAGACGAAGGGCCTGCGCCCGTCCCTCCGCCAGCAGTTGATCCGGTTTGCAGAGTTGATGCGCCACATTGAGCCGACAGGCGGTAATGGCATCGAACGGCTCGGCACTGAGCATGTAGCGGCGCGCCTGACGCATTCCCATGGCACGTACCACGTAGGGGCTAATCACCGCAGGCACCAGACCCAGGCTCACCTCAGAGAGGCAGAAGCGGGCATCGTCGCTGGCCAGCACCAGATCGCAGGCGCAGATGAGGCCCAGCGCCCCGCCGTAGGCGGCCCCTTGCACCAGCGCCACCGTAGGGAAGGGAAGCTCATCGAGGGTCTGCATCAGCCTGGCCAGTACCCGGGCGTCTTC